>NZ_JBKQOT010000849.1:0-5438 GCF_052145395.1 Roseiarcus sp. | reverse complement strand
CGCGTACGCCGTCAACCGGCGCGTTCAAATTCAGCGCGCAGGCCCTATGGCGTCCGTCCCGAGGCGGAACCGAAGGACCTCTCCGCGCAAGGCCCCCACCAGATAGAGCGATCCCGTGACGAGCAGCCACATACCGTTCCTCCGCGCGAGCTCGACCCCGCGCCGGAACGCCCGCTTCGGGTCGGGCTCGACCTCGCTCGGGCGCCCGAGGGACGCCGCGATCGCATGAAGCTCCGCGGCGGGGCGCCCGCGTGTGGCGGAGGGGACGTTCGTGCACACGATCGTCGAGGCGCGCCTGCCGACCTCGGTCAGAAAGCCTGCGGCGTCCTTGTCCTGCGCCAGCGCGACCACGGCCACGCACGGGCCAGTGAATTCGGGCTCCCGTGCGAGATCGGCGAGCACCGCGGCGATGTTGAACGGGACATGCGCGCCGTCGAGCATGACCGGCAGGGGCCGCGGTCCGCCTGCGAGCGTGAAGCGCTCCATCCGGCCGACGAGTCTTGCACGAACGCGGGCTTGCTTGTCGAGGAGCGCCGCGCCGACCGGCGCCCCGCCGCGCGTCGTCGCGCCCTTGCGGCCGAGGGCGTCGAGAACGGCGCCGGCGAGCGCCGCATTGGTCTCCTCGACCGTCGCGCCTTCGCCGGCGTTGCTTCGCAGGACCGCGCAGCCGAGCGCGCTCGCCCTCGCATGGACCACACGTCCGGCCTCGTCGTCGGGCGCAAGCGTCGTCACGACGGTAGCGCTGGACTTCACAATGCCGGCCTTTTCGCCTGCGATTGCGGCGCGCGTCGCGCCGAGAATATCGGTGTGCTCGAGCCCGATGTTGGTGACGACCGCAACCTCGCCGTCGACGATGTTGGTCGAGTCGAGCCGTCCCCCGAGGCCCACCTCGACGATCGCCCATTCGACGCCCGCCTCGCGGAAGATCACGAAGGCCGCCAGGGTGAGGCAGTCGAACCAGGTGGCGTCGGCCGCCGCCGTGCCCTCGCGCCGCGCGGCCTCGTAGGCGTCGAGCGCTCGGGTCAGCCCGCGCGCCAGCGTCTCCGGATCGACATCATGGGCCTGAAGGCTCACGCGCTCGGTCACGCGCTCGACATGGGGCGAAGCGTAACGGCCGACCCGGAGTCCCGCGCGCGTGAGCCCGGCCTCGATCAGCGCCGAAACGGAGCCTTTGCCCTTCGTTCCCGCGACATGGACGGCGCGGAACGCTTTCTGCGGATCGCCGAGCCGGGCGGCGAGATCGCGCGCGGGCTCGAGCCCGACGCGCATGCGGCTGCGCGGCCGGCGCTCCCAGTCGGTCAGCGCGTCGAGCCGCGCCATCGCCGCGGCAAGCTCGGAATCCTCAGCCATGCCAGCACGTCAGGGAAAACGGTCAGACGCCCGCCCGCCAAGGCTCGTTGGGCGGCGTTCACTGGAAAGGGCGCTCGGTTACGCCGAATCCACGACCGCGTCAAAAGTCTTCGTCGTACGTGAGCGGCTCGATGCAGGCCGTTCCCCTGCCGCGCGGCCGCTCGCCGGCGGGGGCGACGCCGGTGACGAGATACATGACCGTCTCGGCGATGTTGGTGGCGTGATCGCCGACCCGCTCGATGTGCTTGGTGACGGACATCATGTGGGCGCAGAAGCTGATGGCGCGCGGATCGTCGATCATCTGGCTCAAAAGGTCGCCGTAGACGGAGCCTTCGAGCGAGTCGAGGTCCGCATCGCGCTCCCAGACCTTGCGCGCGCGCTCCGCGTCCCGATCGACGTAGGCGCCGAGCGCGTCGTTCATGAGGTTTATCGCCAGTCCGCCCATGTGCTTGTGGCCGAGGATCGCACGGGGAATCCGAACGGCCGAGCCGACTTTCACAGTGTGGTCGGCGATCGATCCGGCGTGGGCGGCGATCCGACCGAGGTCGCCCGAGATGCGGAAGGCCGCGACGACGTCGCGCAGGTCCGCGGCGACCGGCGCGCGGCGCGCGATGGTCAGGATCGCCTCGGACTCGACCCGACGCCGCAGCTTGGCGAAGCCCAGGCCGGTCGTGACGACCTCCTGCGCGAGCCCGACGTCGGCGTCGGTCAGCGAATCAAGGGAATCGACAAGCATTTGCCGCACGACCCCGCCCATCTCGATGATCGTGCGGCCGAGCGCGTCCAACTCTCTGTCGTAGGCTTTGACGGTATGGTCGGCCACGGTGCGGATCCGTTCGTGAGAAACTTGATTCTGCACCCATAGCCTGTTTGCGCGAATGTCTTTTGAAGGCAAGACGCCGTCGGCGAGGCGCGATTTCCGCGCTCGGCTCGCGGGCCGCCGGCGAGCCGCGCATTTCACGCCGGCGCGATCGATGCGGAGCGTCTTCGGCGCCGGCCGCCTTCGTTCGGCGCCGCTTTCGGCGCGGGCAGGTCGATCCGCCGGGCGAGGTTGGGAAAGGCGTCCGTCTTGTTGGGGATCGCCATGGCGGCGACGAACAGGGACTGGAAGCTCGGCTCGATCGCGGTCTCGACCTTCTCGATGGTGCGCGCCACGCGCTCGATCTCGGCCCGCGCCGCGCGATTGAGAAGGGCGATGCGCGCGCCGGTCCCGGCGGCGTTGCCGGCGCTCGCGACCTTTTCGAGGTCGCAGTCGGGGATCATGCCGAGCGCCATGGCATAGACCGGGTCGATCTGGGCGCCGAACGCTCCGGCGAGGGTGATCCGCTCGGGAGCGGCGCCCCGGCGCTCGATCAGGAGCTTCGCTCCCGCGTAGAGCGCGGCCTTGGCGAGCTGGATGGCGCGGACGTCGGTCTGATGGATGAGGAGCCGTGGCGGCCCCTCGTTCAGAACATAGGCGAAGGCGCGGCCGACTGGCTCGACGCGCGACGTGTGTTGGGCCAGCGCGCCGTCGATCACGCCGTCCTCAGTGACGACGCCCGCCAGAAACAGCTCCGCGATCGCCTCGATGATTCCCGAGCCGCAGACGCCGGTGACACCCAGGCCCACCGTCGCATCGGCGAAGCCCGGGTCGCCGGACCAGAGGTCGCAGCCGATCACCTTGAAGCGCGGCTCCAGCGTTTCCCGGTCGATCCGGACCCGTTCGATCGCGCCGGGAGCCGCGCGCTGGCCGCAGGAAATCTGCGCGCCCTCGAAGGCCGGGCCGGTCGGGGAAGAGGCCGCCAGTAGCCGCTCGCGATTGCCGAACACGATTTCCGCATTGGTGCCGACGTCGGCGATCAGCCGCAACGCATCGCCGAGATAGGGCGCCTCGGCGAGCACGACTCCCGTCGCGTCGGCGCCGACATGGCCTGCGATGCAGGGGAGCGCATAGACAACGGCGCCGGGCGCGACGTCGAGCCCGAGGTCTCGGGCCTTCACCTCGCAGGCGCCGTCGATCGCCAGCGCGAACGGCGCGCTGCCCAGCTCCGTCGGGTCGAGCCCGAGCGCGAGATGGTGCATGACAGGATTGCCGACCAGCGTGACCTCGACAATTTGGTTTCGCGCGACGCCGGCTTGATGGGTCGCCTCGCCGATCAGCGCGTCGATCGCGTCCCGCACGGCGCGGGTCAGCTCCGCCTTCCCGCCCGGATTCATCATGGCATAGGAGACGCGGCTCATCAGGTCTTCGCCGAACCGGATCTGCGGGTTCATCGCCCCGACGGAGGCGAGAACCGCGCCGCTCGCGAGATCGCAGAGGTAGGCGGCGATGGTCGTCGAGCCGACGTCGACCGCAAAGCCGTAGGCGTCGATGGCGAAGCCCGGGAACAGGGCGACGATCTCCCAGCCGTCGCGCACCGCGGCGGTGACCGTCCAGCCGCCGGCGCGCAGCGTCGTCTGCAGCGTCTTCAGGACGGCGAGGTCGGCGGTCGCGTCGGCTACTCCCCATTGCTCGGCCAGCGCCTCCTGCAGGCGCCGGAAATCGCTCGATGGGTCGCTCATGTCCGGCTCGCGGACCACGACCATATGCAGGCGCACGACCGGATCGATTTCGATCGCGTGCTCCTCGGCGCGCTTGCGCACGACCTGGCGGTGCACCTGGCTCTCGGGCGGCACGTCGACGACGAGGTCGCCGCAGATTCTTGCCTGGCAGCCGAGCCGCCGACCCGACGGAAAGGAGCCGCGCTTCTCGACGTAGCGCTGTTCGACCGCGCTCCACGGGCTCGCGTGATCTGCGCGCGAATCGACGGCGTGCTTGGCGAAGGCCCCTTCGGCGACGTCGACCTGGCAGCGGCCGCAGATTCCGCGCCCGCCGCAGACTGAATCGAGGTCGACGCCGAGGCGGCGCGCCGCCTCGAGCAGGCTCGTTCCCTCTGCGAATCCGCCGCGCTTTCCGGACGGCGTGAAGACGACGCGGTGTTCGGTCACCTGTTTCCGGCCCCGTTCGTGACTGCGCCGGCGAGCGTCACAGCCGCGTCTCGCGCCCGTCGCGCCTTGCGAGCAAGGCGAGCCTATGCGCATCGTATTCGGCTTCCAGCCGCGCCGCTGCGGCGGCGGCCTCCGCCTCGAGGTCGTCGCCGCAAGGCGCCGGATCGCTGCGGCGCCATTCGGCGAGATAGGCGTCGTCGCTCTTCGCGCCCGCGTGCATCGCCGCCGCGTCGATGGCGCGGATGAACTTCTCGGGCAGTTCGCGCCGAGCCGCCTGCCGTCCGGACTTGACGACGACCTGGCTCGGGATGTCGCGCCAATAGACGATGATCAGGTCGGCCATGTCCCCGCCATTGTCTTGCGCCCGTCGCGCCCCGCATCGGTCAGGAACGCCGCAATCCCGTCGAGCCCGGTGAAGCGGCGCTCAAAGGCGAGGCCGAGCCGGTCGGCGGCGGCGCGCGCCTTGGCTGCGGTTTCCGGGTCGTCGAATTGCGCGAGATGGACGACGCGCCGGTAGGCGCCGAAATAGGCGTCGCGCAGGTTCGGGAAGCGGTCGAGGCCGAGGCCCTTGATGACCAGCGTTTCGAAATGCCGGGCGAGAAAGTCAGTAAGGTAGAAGGTTCCCGGCTCCTCCTCGGCGAGCGCGGCGAAGGCCGACTCGCCGCCATAGAAAGCGTAGCAATGCGCGCCGGCGATGCGCGTGACGCCCTCTTCCCTCAACACCTCGTCGAGCGCGCCGCCGGTTCCGCAATCGCCGTAGAGGCACATAATCTCGTCGTAGGCGACGCGGTTGGCGCGGATCGTCGCGCGCATCCTCTCGGGAATTCGGTCCGGCCGGTTGTGCAGGCTTGCCGGCAGACAGGTCACGTCGATCCCGTCGAGGCCGAGCGCGAGGACCTCGCGCGCCAGCGCCCCGCAGGCGATGACGAGCACCCTGCGCGCTCCCTCATTGCGGCCCGGATAGGCCGGCGCGTCGTCGACGTCGGTTTCGGCAGGTCGGGCCTTCCGGGCGGTCATGCGTCCTCGCGCGCCGCAATGGTCCCTTGCCGGCGGGCGATGAGGGCCCTGGCGGTCTCGACCGCCGCCGACGCGTCGCGGCAATAGGCGTCGGCGCCGATCGC
>NZ_JBKQOT010000848.1:0-3444 GCF_052145395.1 Roseiarcus sp. | reverse complement strand
CGCCGTGGCTGTTTCCGGTGCGGGTGGGGGCCGATGCGTTGTCGGTGCGTTGGCGTTTGGCTGACTCATCACACGGTAGATCATTTCGAGCAGCTCGTCCTGCTGGACCGGCTTGAGCAGTTGGGCGTCGATCCGCAGCTCGCGATAACGGGCCGGGTCGACCGGCCCGTTCCCGGAGGTCAGCATGATGATGCGCGTAGCGGCAAGCTCGGCCCTCTCCCGGATCATGGCGGCCAACTTCAGGCCGTCCGTATCAGGCATGCGAGCGTCGAGCAGCACCAGCGCATACGGCCGGTTGCTGGTGGTGCCGTGCCAGAGGGCATTCAGGGCCGCCAGCCCGTCGCCCACGGACACCGGCTCCATCTGCCAGCCGCGCAGCCACTCCTCCAGGATGTGGCGGTTGGTGGCGTTATCGTCGACGATAAGCACCGGCAAGTCGTGGAGTAGGGGCGGTGGCGGCGCAGCGACCTGCTCCGGGGGATGCAACTGACGTCCGAATCGCGCCGTGAAGGCGAAGGAGCTGCCCCGGCCAGGCGCGCTTTCCACGTGATCGCGCCACCCATCAGGGCCACCAGGCGAGCGGTGATGGTAAGGCCCAAGCCGGTGCCACCGTACTTGCGCGTCGTTGATGTGTCCTCCTGCTCAAAGGCTCGGAAGATCGTCTCTTGTTTGTCGTGCGAGATGCCGATGCCGGTGTCGCGCACGGTGAAGAGCAGTCCGACCTCCTGCTGCAATGCACGGTCGGCGGCGGCTTGCACGCGCACGACGACCTCGCCCGCATCCGTGAACTTGATGGCATTACCAACCAGGTTGAGCAACACCTGACGCAGCCGGCCGGCGTCGCCGATCAGGGCGTCGGGCACGTCCGGCTGCACGTCACTGACCAGTTCCAGTCCCTTCGTGTGGGCCCGCATGGCCAGCACCCGCAGCGTTGCACCCAGGACTTTCCGTAAGGAGAAATCGGCCGGGTCCAGTTCCAGCTTGCCGGCCTCGATCTTGGAAAAGTCAAGCAGGTCGTTAATGATGCGGAGGAGGCTGTCGGCCCCCGATTTGACGGTCTTCAGACACCCCCGCTGGTCCTCGGTCAGGGGCGTGTCGAGAACCAACTCGGTCATACCGAGGATGGCGTTCATGGGGGTGCGGATCTCGTGGCTGACGTTGGCAAGGAACTCGTCCTTGGCCCGGTTCGCCGCCTCCGCCGCCTCCTTTGCCTGCCGAAGCTCGGCCTCCAACCGTTTGCGCTCGGAGATGTCCTGAATGATCTTGATGCAGCAGGTAGGCTTCCGCGCCGCGTCGAATTGGAGCGAGACGGTCACGTCGGCCCATAAAGAGCTACGGTCCTTGCGGATAAATCGCTTCTCCATCGTGTAACTGGTCGATTCCCCCCGCGTCAGCGCGCCGAACTTGGCGAGGTCGGCCGCCAGATCCTCGGGGTGCGTCACCTCCGAGAGCGTCTTCCCGATGAGCTCTGTGGGGAGGTAGCCGAGTATCGCGCAAAACGTCTCGTTGAAGCGCAGGAAACGGCCAGTGAGATCCTCATGAGCGATGCCGACGGCGGCGTTCTCGAATGTGCTTCGGAAGCGCTCCTCACTTTCTCGAAGCGCCTGCTCGGCCCGCTTAAGGACATCGATGTCCTGGATGATCTTGATGCAGTAGGTAGGCTTCCGCGCCGCGTCGAACTGGAGCGAGACGGTCATGTGGGCCCAGACAGAGGTGCCGTCCTTGCGGATAAATCGTTTCTCCATCGTGTAACTGCTCGATTCCCCCCGCGTCAGGGTGCCGAACTGAGCGAGGTCGGCCGCCAGATCCTCGGGGTGCGTCACCTCCGAGAACGTCTTCCCGATGAGCTCTGTCCGGGGGTAACCGAGTATCACGCAAAACGTCTCGTTGAAGCGCAGGAAACGGCCGGCGAGATCCTCATGAGCGATGCCGACGGCCACATTCTCGAAGGTGCTGCGGAAGCGCTCCTCGCTTTCTCGAAGCGCCTGCTCAACTCGCTTCCGCTCGGTGATGTCGCGGATGATGCCCACGAAGATCCGCTCGTCTCCCAGCCGGGCTTCGGCCACAGATAGATCCATGGGGAACGTCGTGCCGTCCTTCCGCCGTCCAAGCACCTCCCGGCCGATGCCGATGATCATCTTCTCCCCCGTGGCCAGGTAGCGAGCAAGATACCCGTCGTGTTCCTCCCGATAAGGGGACGGCATGAGGATCCTGACGTTCTGGCGAATGACTTCATCCTGGGTATAGCAGAACAGCCGTTCGGCGGCGGGGTTGATCGTCTGGATGGCGCCCTGCTCATCGACGCTGATGATGCCATCGACCGCAGCTTCGAGGAGGGCGTGCATACGGGCTTCGCTGGTAGCTAGCGCGTCCTGTTCCCGTTTGCGGGCGACATCGCTGTTCGTTGACGCGTCAGGATTCATGTCCTCTCCCACTGCCCGATTGGGCTACGGCTCGACAAGCCTTGTGGGTAGATCATAGCCGATCCCCGCCTTTCTCGGAACCTTGACGAATGCGAGGAACCGCTCCAGTGCATTGCGGCGTTCAACCTCTTGCGGCGCGATGTCCGGTTGCCGGTCAGGGTCCGGCCTCGTCTCGCGCCCGATGC
Organism: Roseiarcus sp.; assembly: GCF_052145395.1. NCBI lineage: Bacteria > Pseudomonadati > Pseudomonadota > Alphaproteobacteria > Hyphomicrobiales > Roseiarcaceae > Roseiarcus > Roseiarcus sp. Next base: position 836 of record NZ_JBKQOT010000848.1, on the reverse strand, counting down.
ATGCGGGACAGATCAAGCTGAGTTTGCGCGAATCTTCTGTCAGTGCACGGCGCGGTGTCGCGAGGCTCTCTCGGGGAAACCAGACGGTTCTGGATCTGGCAGCCGATTTCCCAGGCTGTGTGGCACATCTACCATCGCGGATAGCCGCGGCTGTGGAGTTCAGCAACCGACATCTTCGACGCGCGAGCCGCGACGATCTTCTCGGCATCGATTCACGATCTGTACCGGATTTGCCGATAACATGGAAAGTGCCTGGCTGTCCGAAAATCCGGTCTGTTTTCATCCGCCCTTTCCAATTCTAGCGCGCGACAAGGGGAGACAAGCAGCGCCCGTGCGGTAGGACGGATTGGCAATCGACCCTACTGCCACCCAGCGCACCGGAGCAGCAAGGAGTGATGCTCTCTGAAGGGAGCGATCTTTTGACGCCTAGTTCCGAAATTCCGCGTCCCTTGCGACCGCTCCGCGCCGCAGCTCCCCGGAGACTACTGTGCCGCACCGGGGTGCTCGTACCCCTCCTCTTTCTCGCAGGTTGTACTTCCTGGCACCGGCCTTTGCCCATCCCGCCGGAAGTCTCTGATGCGGCAGTGACAGCGCGAGTCCTGATTTCCCCTGACCTGAACGTTAACCCCGCGGAAACCGTCATCAAGCCAGATGATCCGAGCCAACGGTCCCCAGATCCATTTCCCAGCGGCAGCCCCGAAGCCAAGCCGACGATTTTCACGCTCGGCGACGCCATCGCCTTCGCCCTGCGTAATAACCCCCGGCTTCGGTCGGCCCGCGCCACCATTCAACAAGCGCGTGGCCAGGAGCAAGTGGCCTTCGCTCCCTTCTTACCG
>NZ_JBKQOT010000847.1:0-6655 GCF_052145395.1 Roseiarcus sp. | reverse complement strand
GATCGGCGACGACGCCAGGAGCCCGGTCGAGGGGCTCGTCCACCGCTATCCCGACCGGGTGCTGATCAAGCTCGTTTCGGTCTGCGCCGTCTATTGCCGGTTCTGCTTCCGCCGCGAGCGCGTCGGGCCAGGATCGGGTCGGCTCAGCGCCGAGGCGTTCGCCGCGGCGCTGGACTACGTTCGCGCGCGCCCGGCGATCTGGGAGGTGATCCTCACCGGCGGCGACCCGCTGACCCTGTCGCCGCGCCAAATCGCCGAGGCGTCGGCCGCCATCGCCGCCATCGATCACGTCAAAACCTTGCGCTGGCACACGCGCCTTCCGGTCGCGGCGCCGGAGCGCATCACGCCCGTGCTGGCGCGCGCGCTCGCAGTCGACGACAGGACGGTTGTCCTCGCCGTCCACGCCAATCACCCCCGCGAGCTGACCGCGGCGGCCCGCACGGCGTGCCGCCGTCTCACCGCCTCAGGAATCCTGCTCGTCAGCCAGACGGTCCTCTTGAGAGGGATCAACGACGACGTCGAGGTTCTCGACGCGTTGATGCGCGCCTTCGTCGAGGCGCGCATCAAGCCCTACTACCTGCATCACGGCGATCTCGCGCCAGGCACGGCGCACTGGCGCACGCCGATCGAGGAGGGGCAGGCGCTGATGCGGGCGCTGCGTGGCCGGCTCTCCGGCCTCGCCCTGCCGACCTACGTGCTCGACATCCCCGGCGGCCACGGCAAGGTCCCGATCGGGCCAGAGTCGATCCGGCCGGACGGAAATGGCGCCTACTGGGTGATCGACCGGACCGGAACCAGGCGGCCCTACCGCGACCGCCTCGGCGAGTGATCAAGCATGAGCGGTCGCTCAGGTCCGCACCCGCTGCATGGCCGGCGCGGGACTGTGCGCCGAGCCTAGCCTTTCGGGGGCGAGGATGGCGTAGCTCAGCACATAGGCGGTCACGGCCACCATCAGTGTGGTCACGATCAGGGTCATGACGAATCTGAACATGGTCTCCGGGTTTGCGCGTTTGACGCTGTCCGCGTGCTCCTCGATTCCGGTCATGGCTAGGTTCCCATTTGAGCCTTCCGGCTGCGGGGCGGACCCCGGCGCGCCGTTTTGCCCAAGCTATCGCCACACGGAACCGCTCGCCGTGACCGCAGTCACACGTTGCGCGTGACGCCCATCACAGGGCCCGCGTCTCGGGAGGCCTTCCGTAACCGGGAGTGCTCAGCCGAAGCCGACCCCCGCGCCGCCCGGCTTGAGGCGGATCAGGCGGGAATCCTCGACCGCCGCCTGACGGTGCTTCACCGCCTGGCGGTAGACCGGGTCGCGGATCATCGAAACGAAGGCGGCGACGCTCGGATATTCGGCGATGAAGCAGAGATCCCACCGTTCGTCCTGCGGTCCGATCAGCATGAGCTCGAACTTGCCGCGCCACACGATCTTGCCGCCGAGACCGGCGAACACCGGCTCGCTCTCGCGGCCGTAGGCCGCATAGGCCTCGGCGCCGGTCGCCGTTCGCCCGTCCGGATAGGCCGCCCGCTCGCGCAGTCGCACCAGGTTCAGCATGTGGATTGGGCCGGGGCGGTCGTCGGCGCGAAAGGCCGCGAAGGTTTCCTTGGTCGGATCGATGAAGCCGGTCATGCTGGGCGCTCCCTGAACTCCACGAGCTTATCGATCTTCCGCGCCGGGGAAAGGGCCGCCAGCCGCCTCAGTTCGTGCAGGGCAGATCCGGCTCCGGCGTCCTGCCGGGAAAGACGCCGTTCTGCTGGGCCTGAGCGTACCGGCCCTCGCAGTTGTAACTGCTGATGTTCTGGCTGGCGGCGGCCGTATCGACCTGACTCGGGTCAACATGCGAAAGCACGTCCTGCAGGCTCGCGACCGTGGCGTCGCACCTCTGCTGGAGCTGCTGGCATGTCGCGAGCCCGGTCGCGTTGGCGGCGACAGGAACTGAGACAAGGGCGAGCGAGGCGACAATGGCGCGCCGGGCATTGTGATGAGCGAACATTGGCGAATGTCTCCTGCCTTACTTGATGAGGCGCGTGACCGAGGCCGCGCTGTTGTTGACCTGCAGCGGACAGGTCGACCAGCCGAACTGGTAGGTCGTGGCGGTCGCGCCGCTGACGGTGAAGTCGCCGCCGGTCGCGTCGTCGACGCCGGCCAGCGTCGCCCCGAGCGCGCCGCCAGGAACGCCGCAGGCGCCGGCGTTGGTCGCGGTAATCCACAGGTCCGCCATCGCCAGATCCTGGTACGACAGCGTGATGTTGTAGACCGGCGTGTTGATGTAGATCGCATTGTCGACGAAATAGAAATTCGTCGTGTCGCTGACATACTGGGTGACCGTGAGCGACCCGTTGGTGACCGCCTGGTTCAAGAGGGTGCGCGTGCCCTTGACCGCCGGATAGGTGACCCCGTCGATCGTGACCTGACCGAACCAGGCGGTGGCCGCATTATAGGTGATGGGCCCGTATTCGTACGGCACCGAGGGCAGCGCCGCGGTGGTCGAGATGACGTGGCTGCCGAGCAGGATCGTCACGGTCTGCAGCGAGTCCATCGCGAAATAGGTATTGTAGACGCAGGACGCGTTGATCTCGATCCCTGAGTCGCTGAGGACGTTGATCCAGGTCGTCTGCCCCGGCTGAGTGCAGGCGAGATAGTAGTCGTTGTTGTCGAAGCCGTAGACGTGCGGGTCGCCGCCGATGACGCCGTAGCCGGAATAATGCGTCGCGCCGACGTTCGACTTCGAACTCTCGCCGACCACCGCCTGCGCCGTCGCCGACGCGTCGGCGGTCATGCCGCTATAGCCGAGCAGCGCGCCGAAGTTGCTTGGCGCCGTGCCCTGGTAGGCGACCGTGGTCGTGACGGTGGAATTATAGCTTGACGCCGTGACGGTCGGCGTCCCGCTGGCGCCAGGCGGCGCGTTGGCGGCAAAAAAACCGTTGGCGACCTGCTGGGCGTATTGCTCGACGGTCTTCCCGTTCGCGCCGTTCGGATTCTGGGCGATCGCCTCGGTCGCAGCGAGCGAGGCCGCGTCGGCGGCGGCCTGGACGCGCGTCTTGAACCGCGAGGCGTTCGAGTAGTCGATGGCGACCGCGATCGCGAGCAGCACCACCGGGAGCGAAAGCGCGAACATGACGGCTGACGCGCCGCCCTCGTTCCGGGCAAAGCCGCCCGCCCCTCCGCGCCGGGCGGCGCGGTCACCTGCCGCAAGCCTCATGACGACCTCCAAAGATCGCAAAAATGCGAACCCGACCGGAGGCTAGGGGGCGCGGTTTTCCAGATCCTTGCTGAAATCTTCGACGATCGGTTGCAAGGCGTTCATCAAATTGTCTTGACGGCCCAAAGGTCGTGTCCCGCGATCGACTGGACCAGCGATGCGCTCGAATTCGGACCGCGACCGCAGATTTGTCGTTCGTGCGGAAAGTCGATCGCATCGGGCGCCGCAGGCCCGTCCAGGTCGAGAAGCGAGCGGCTTCTTTGCGAACGCTGCGTCATCGGCCGCAGCGGCGCGGCGGCCGGACCTTGCGGCGCGTCACCGCTCGACTTGGCGACCCCTGCCCGCGCCGCGGGCGATCGCCCTCTTGCTTGGAGACGAGTCTGCGCTCGCCGGACAGACGATCGTCCGGGTTGGTTGAGGACACGCTAACGCCAAGGAACGAGCGCCGCCGGTCTGGCGGCCAACCGGCCGCCCGACAGGTTCGCCGCGGTCAGCGATAATCGTTCTCGGCCTCGCCCGCCTTCGGCGGCTTGGCGTAGTAGGTGTTGAGGATCGTCATGCGCGGCTCGGAATTGTCGAGCGAGATCGTCTCGCGGCCGTGCCAGCTGGTGTGGAGCAGGCTGTGGGCCGGGTGGATGACGACGAAGGCGAAGCCGGTGTTGGGGACGAAAGCCGCCGTCTTCACCTTGACGAGACCGTAGGACTTCCAGTGGAAAACGCCCATCGGGGACACCTTGAAGACCGTCGTGCCGAGCTCGGGGCGGCTGTCGTCCTCGGGCATGTAGATGAGAACGGTCAGCACTTTCCGGCGGGTGTCGGGATGCGGCTTGATCGCATAGCCGTCGAAATCCGCATACAGCACGGGCTGTGGGAACATCGGCACCGGCCAGGCCTCGCCGCTCCCCTTCGCGCGGATGCGCAGGCCGCTTTCCAGTTTTTGCCGGAAGGCGTCCTGGATCTCCTGCGAAGAGAGCGCGTCCGAGACCGCGCGCCACAGCGCCGTACGCTCCGGATCGCCCGCCTCCACCCGCTTGTCCCACAGCGTATACTGCTTGCGCGTGCGGGCGCCGTTGAGATCGACGTAGCGGTCGAGGTCGGGCCAGCTCCTGAGCAGTTTTCGGTACACGTCGTCGGCGAAGAACCCCGGGAAGCTCAGGTGCGGAAACGGCTTCTCGGTCACTGTCCCGGCGAGGATCGAGCGAACGCCGTGACTGACGAGCGAGTCGTATAGCGTTTCGGTAGCGACAGCCTCTGCGATCATGTTTTCAAACGCCTCACGCGCGCCCTCAAGCCTCGTTTCGAGGCGGGAAACTATACGGTTCCGTGGCGCGCTCCAAGCCTTTCGCGCTTGACGGCGCGCGGGCGCTATCACAGTTGGCGCGCGACGAATTGCACGATCTGCGTCATGACCTTGTCGGACGCCTCGCCGAGCGAGGCGACCACCGAGGCGGCGCCGGTCGACGAGGCCGGCGCCCGGGCGGAGAAGATCGCCACGTCCACGATCCGGCCGCTGGTCAGCGCCACGATCTTGGCGACGACTTCGACGTGGGCCTCCGAAGTCGTCGCGTCGAACTCGAAGGCGCGAAGGTCGAGATCGAGCGCGTAGTTGGCGGACGCGGCGCCATTGTCGATCGACCGAGCCAGGCCGGCGTTCTGGAACGATTCGATCAGCCGGTCGCGGAAGAGCGACGAGAGCTGCTGCGGCCATCGACCGCCCGGCAGCAGCGCGAGTTCCAGGCCGTTGCGCACGAGAATGCGGTCGCTGTCGAGATCGAGCGTGGCGATCGGCTGGTCGATGCGGATCTGGGCGCTGAATGGGCGCGCGGCCGGAGGATGCGCCGCCGTCAGGTCGAAGACCGTTGAAGGCGCGCCTGCGCAGGCTGCAAGCGCCAGCGCCAGCGCCGCGGCCACAGCAATCCGCTCCACCGTCCGAGCCCTTGCCCCCGCCTCCTTCATCAGTTCCCGCCGCGATATTCCGGCAGCGAGGGCTTCGCGCCGAAGATGAGCTGGCTCGGATTGCGCTCGAACGAGCGCGCCAGCCGGTCGATGTCGTCGAGCACCCGCTGCCCTTGAATGGCCAGCGCCTCGTACTGCCTCAAGCCCGAGCCGCTGAAGCGGGTGAGCCCGACCGAGATCTCCTTGACCCGCGCGTCGACGTCGTCGGCGAGCTTCTTGACCGATTGCGCGGCGTCGCCGACCTGACCGAGCGCGCTCTTGGTCCCCGGCGAGCCGAGGAAGCTCTGGGCGCTCGCCATCAACCCGTCGAGCTTGTCGGCTGAGTCGTTGAGCTTCGCCGTGATCTCGGCGGCGTTCTTGAGCGTCGCGTCGATGTTGCCGCGGTTCTGCCGGACGGTGTTGGCGACGTCGACCGCCGAGTTGACGACCTCGGCGACCTTGTCGGGGTCGACCGCCTTGGCGATGGCGTCGATGTCGGTGATCGCCGAGTCGAGCTTGGCGGAAGATTGGTTGAGCTTCTTGACGAAGTCGGCCCCGTCGCGCAGCACGGCCTCGGTATTGCCCGAGCTGTTGGCGAGCGCCCTGGAGAATGTCTGGGCGTTGCCGATGACCTCGTTCACCTTCGCCGCGTCGATCGACTTGATCAGCGTATCGGCGTCCTGCGACAGGGCCTGCGCCTTGCTGGCGAGCGGCCCGATCGTTTTGCCGAGGTCGGCGATGCTGGCCAGCGCCTCGTCGACCCGCCCGGCATTGTGGGCGAGCGCCATCGAGAACTGCTGAGCGTTCTCGACCGTCTGGTGGATGCCCGCGGCGTTGTCGACCAACAGCTTGTTGGCGAGGTCGAGCACGTAGCCGGCTTTGGTCTGCAGATCGGCGAGCGTCGCGGTCGGCAGAGACGGAATGACCGGCGGATTCCCGGTCAGCTCCGCCGCGCCCTTCATCTCGCCGCCTTTCAGCGCGACCACGCCCGTGCCCGTCAGCCCCGTCGTCTCGAGTTGCGCCTTGGTGTCGGCGTTGATCGGCGCGCTCGCGTTGGTCACATCGATGTCGGCGATCACCTGGCCCGGGTTATCCTTCACGAAGCTGAGATTCGTGACCTCGCCGACCTTGAGGCCGTTGAACAGCACATTGCTGCCGACCGACAGGCCGGAGACCGAGCCGTTGAAGACGACCTGGTAGTGCCGATGCGTGCCGCTCGTTCCGTATCCGGCGATCCACATGACGAACGCGAACGCGCCGAGAATCGCCGCCAGGGTGAAGGCGCCGATCATCACGAAATTGGCTCGCGTCTCCATCTCGTGTCTCGCGCATTACGCTGGGTGAGGAGCAGGAGACGACGCGGTCCTCGCCCCAGCCCGCACAACGCCCCGTTTGCCGTGGAAGTAGGCTTTGAGCCATGGGTCGTCGGATTGCAAGAGTTTTTCTATTTTTCCGACCGCCGACACCTTGCCGTGGCCGAGCGCCGCGACGCGGTTGCAGATGGCGAACAGGCTGTCGAG
>NZ_JBKQOT010000846.1:0-11633 GCF_052145395.1 Roseiarcus sp. | reverse complement strand
CCGAAGGGCAAGGCGGGCGGCGGCGGCGCGGGACGCGACGGGTCCGGTTCGGGCCGCGGAGAGGACCCGTTCTCCTTCGCGCTCACGGAGGCCGAGTTCCTCGACATCTTGTTCGAGGATCTCGAGCTCCCCGATCTGGTCAAGACGTCGCTCAAGGACTCGAAGGCGAAAGAGTTCCGCCGCGCGGGTTACACCAACGACGGCGTGACGCCGAATCTGGCCGTGCTGCGGACGATGCGCGTCAGCATGGGCCGGCGAATAGCGCTTCGCCGGCCGAGCAAGAGCGAGATCGAGGCGCTCGAGCAGGAGCTCGAGACGCTGCGCGCCCGCCCGGGGGCCGGGGTCGTCGAGCGACAGCGCATCGTCCATCTCGCCCGCGAGATCGAGCGCCTGAAGCGGCGGCAGCGCGCGATCCCCTTCATCGACCCGATCGACGTGCGCTACAGCCGGTTCACACCGGTTCTCGTCCCGCGCGCCAAGGCGGTCATGTTCTGTCTGATGGACGTCTCGGCCTCGATGGGCGAGCGGGAGAAGGAGCTCGCCAAACGGTTCTTCATTCTCCTGCACCTGTTCCTGAAGCGCAAATACGAGCGCGTGGACATCGTTTTCATCCGTCACACCGACGAGGCGGCTGAGGTGGACGAGCAGGAATTCTTCTACGGCCGGGAGACCGGGGGAACCGTGGTCAGTTCGGCGCTCAAGGAGATGCTCGCGATCCGCGAGGCCCGCTATCCCGTAGGGGAATGGAACGTCTATTGCGCCCAGGCCTCTGACGGCGACAACTCGGGAAGCGACTCGCGCGAATGCGTAGCGCTGCTCACGCAAACGATCCTGCCGCTCGTCCAGTATTACGCCTATATCGAGATCGCCGACGAGGGATCGCCGCTCGACGGCGGGGGCAAGGAATTGTGGCGCGCGTACGCGGGCCTGAAGGAGACGACGCCCGGCTTCGCCATGGCGCGCGTCGCCGGCCGCTCTGACATCTACCCCGTCTTCCGCAAGCTCTTCGCCAAGCAACCCAACAAGGGAGCCGTGTCATGATGATCGGGTCTCTCGAGGCGACCCATCCGCTCCAACCCGGCGGCCGCCTCCTTGTCGACGGCGCCGAGTGGGACTTCCAGACGGTCCACCGGGTCTACGACGCCGTCGAAGCCATCGCGCGCGAAGAGCTAGGCCTCGACGTCTATCCCAACCAGATCGAGATCATCTCGGCCGAGCAGATGCTCGACGCCTATTCGTCAGTCGGCATGCCGCTGATGTATGCGCACTGGTCCTACGGCAAGCACTTCGCCCGCGACGAGGCGCTCTACCGCAAAGGCTATACCGCGCTCGCCTACGAGATCGTCATCAACTCGAATCCGTGCATCAGCTATTGCATGGAGGAGAACACGATGGCGATGCAGACGCTCGTCATCGCCCACGCCGCCTTCGGCCACAACCACTTCTTCAAGAACAACTATCTGTTCCAGCAGTGGACCGACGCGGCCGGCATTCTCGACTACCTCGATTTCGCCAAGCGCTACGTCGCCTCTTGCGAGGAGCGTTACGGCGTCGAGGCGGTCGAGCGGACGCTCGACGCCGCCCACGCGCTCATGGGGCAAGGCATTTTCCGCTATCCCCGCGCCCGCAAGCTGAGCCTCGCCGACTATGAACGCCTCCGGCGCGAGAGGCTCGAGCGCGACGAGCAGGATTACCGCGACCTGTGGCGGACCGTGCCCAGCGCGCCGCCTGCCCGCGAGCAAGACGTCGCAGACGACGACGCGCGCGAGCGCAAGCGCAACCTCCGTCTGCCCGAGGAGAACCTGCTGTACTTCCTCGAGAAGAACAGCCCGAAGCTCAGGACCTGGCAGCGCGAACTCCTGCGCATTGTGCGAAACGTCGCGCAATATTTCTATCCCCAGCGCCAGACCAAGGTGATGAACGAGGGCTGCGCCACCTTCGTCCACTACACGATCGTCAACCGGCTGTACGACAAGGGCCTGATCTCCGAAGGCGCGTTGCTCGAGATTCTCCACAGCCACGCCAACGTGGTGGCCCAGTTCGATTACAACGACCCGCGGTTCAGCGGCTTCAACCCCTACGCGCTCGGCTTTGCCATGATGCAGGACATCAAGCGCATCTGCGTCGAGCCGACCGACGAGGACCGCGTGTGGTTCCCCGACATCGCCGGCCGGCAGGACTGGGCGGCGGTGCTGCGCGACGTCTGGGCCAACTACCGGGACGAGTCCTTCATCCGGCAGTTTTTGTCGCCGCGCCTGATCCGTCAGTTCCGCATGTTCGCCCTCTCCGACAGCGCGACCGATCCGAAGGTCCACGTCGAGGCCATCCATGACGACGAGGGCTATCGAACCGTGCGCTCCAAGCTCGCGGACAGCTACGATGTCGCCAACAACGAGCCCGATATCCAGGTCGTCGGCGCCGATACCCTGGGCGACCGCCCGCTCGTGCTGCGCCATACCTTGCGCAACGGCGTCGGCCTCTCGGACGCCGGGAAGGAGGCGACCCTGCGCCACATCCGCCGTCTGTGGGGCTACGAAGTGCGCCTCGAGGAGACGACCGGTTAGCGCGCGTTGCCGCGCCGTCCAATCGCGCTTCGCAGACGCGGGCGGACCGTGCCATGTCGCGACCAGAGCATTTTGCGGTTAGCGGCGGCGCCGCTGTAGCCGCGATCGTTGATTGCGGCTACAGCGGTCGACGACCGCGTCTAAAAAGTCCCACTCGACGGAATCGCAATCTGCTCTAGCCCGAGCACAGCGGCCGGAAGAAGGCGCGGACGTCATCGGCGAGCGCGTCCGGCTGCTCCATCGCGGCGAAGTGGCCGCCCTTCGGCATCACGGTCCAGCGGCGAATGTCGGTGAACGTCTTCTCCGCAACCGAGCGCGGCGGCCGCAGGATTTCGCGCGGGAACTCCGCGTAGCCGGTCGGCGCCGTGACCGCGGCGCCTTCCGGGATCATCCAGGGGCGATGCCGGCGGAAGTAATAGGGATAGAAGGACGATCCGATCGCTCCGGTGAACCAATAGAAGCTGTTGTTGGCGAGCATCTGGTCGCGGGTGAACACGCTTTCCACATCGCCGCCGCAGTCGGACCACGCCCGGAACTTCTCCACGATCCAAGCGGCGAGCCCGACAGGGGAATCGGTCAGGCCGAAGCTCAGCGTCTGCGGGCGCGTCCCCTGAATCCACTGGTAGCCGGTCTCCTCGTTCAGCCAATGGTTGAGGTCGTCGAGAAAAACGCGCTCCTCCGGCGTCGGATTCTTGTCCATGTCGCGGTCGCGCCGGACGGCGAGCAGATTGACGTGGAGGCCGATCAGCCGGTCGGCATGGACGGCGCCCATGCGCGTTGCCGTTATTCCACCCCAGTCGCCGCCCTGCACGCCGAAGCGCTTGAAGCCCAGCGTCTCGCTCATCAGGTCGGCGAAAATGTCGGCGATCTCCTCGACGCCAAAGCGCTTTTGTCCCGGCCGGAACGACAGGCCGTAGCCGGGCAGCGACGGGGCGACGACGGTGAAGGAGTCTGCGGCGTCGCCGCCATGGGCCGCGGGATCGGTCAGGCGCGGGATCAGGTCCAGGAACTCGAACACCGATCCCGGCCAGCCGTGCATCAGGAGCAGCGGCGTCGGATGCGGCCCCTTTCCGGGGACATGGAGATAGTGGAGGTCGGTGTCCTGCCGCTCGATTCTGAACTGCGGGAACGCGTTCAGCCGCGCCTCCTGAACGCGCCAGTCGAACCCATCGCGCCAGTAGTCCGCAAGCTTGCGCAGATAGTCGACGCTTGTGCCGTACGCCCAGGGCTCGCCGTGCGCCTGATCGGGAAAGCGAGCGCGCTTCAGTCGCTCGCGGAGATCGGTGAGGTCGCTGTCGGGAACGTGATAGGTAAAAGGTTCGGGAGTTCCCATCCTGCCTCCTCCCGCCGCCGGGAAGCGGCCGCGTCGTCCCGGACCGCCCCATGCGTTCCGGGTCACAGGCAGGCAATCTTCGAATGCGCGCCCCCCGCCGTCAACGGGAGCGCGTCAATCGTCGCCGTGCTCGCCCGCGCGCGCCGCGTAGGCCGAATTTCCCGGAACAGCGAAGGCGACAATTCTGGGGTATTTCGGACCGACCTTTTCGTGTCGCGCCGCATTCGCGTGCGAAAATCGCAGCGAGACGTCGTTGAGTCTCGACGCCTCGGAACGGATTTCGGCATAGGTCAGCAAGCTCGCCGCCAAAAAGAACGCCGCCATCCAGTAGCCCGTCTGCGGCGCTTCCTGTCGCGCCGCGACCGCCGTCCCGGTCACCAGTACCTTTCGCATTGTCGCCTCCCTCATTCGGGGATGCCAAGCGAGGTCGCGAGGCCGCGGCTCCGCAGGAGCCCTGCGGGACGCTCCGGGCCTCGCAGCAGTTACGGCATTACGCGCACAACACGATGGGATTTCCGGTCCACGATGACCCGCTGGTTGTTGAGAATGATGTATTGGTAGGAGGGATATTGAGGAACGTCATAGTATGTGTACGTTTCCGGCAACGCGTCGCCAACCACAACCGGCTGCTGGTAAACGACGGAGGGTTGAGCCTGGAGCGAGGACCCGACAAGCGCGCCGATGCCCGCCCCGACGACGGTGCCCACGGGACCGCCGACCACGGTGCCGACCGCCGCCCCGCCGATCGCGCCGCCCACTGCGCCGGGCGTCTGGTCGTCGGCTTTGGCCCCAAAAACCGGAATGAAAAGAGCTGCGGCGGTCACCGCCCAGATTATCGTCGCTCGCATCTTACCCTCCGTTCGATCCCTACGGTTCACCCGTAGTCGCCGGACAAACGCCACAAGCCGAGCAAGGTTCCGCCGGTCCACGGTGTTGAGGGGGAGCGCCGAGCTTGGCTCGAGCGCGGTCGACGCGGTCAACGACCCCGTCTACAGAGCGGACCTGCGAAACAGGAATCCGCTTCAGGTCAGGGGGCGGGCCTCGTCGATGATGCGGCGCAGCGACCGGGCCAGGATCTCCTGCGTATAGGGCTTGGTGATCAGCCGGACGTCCGGATCGAGGCGTCCATCGTGAACGATCGCGTTGCGCGTATAGCCCGTGGTGAACAGCACCCGCAGGTCGGGTCGGAGCTTGGCCGCCTCGTCCGCCAGCCGCCGCCCGTTGATTCCGCCTGGAAGCACGACGTCGGTGAAAAGGACGTCGATGCGGTTGGGGCTGCGCAGATGGACGAGTCCCTCCGGCCCCTCCCCGACCGCCAGCACCCTGTAGCCCAGCCCTTCGAGGGCGCCGCGGGCGAATTCGCGCACCCCTTCGTCGTCCTCCACCAAGAGGACGACCTCGCCGGCCCGGGCAGGAGGAAATTCGCCGTTGACCGGCGCCTCGGCTGGCGAGCTCGCGATCGGAGCGGCGTCCGTCATGCGCGGCAGATAGATCTTCACCGTCGTGCCCTGGCCAAGCTCGCTGTAGATGCGGACGTGCCCTTTCGACTGCTTGACGAAGCCATGAATCATGGCGAGTCCCAATCCAGTGCCCTTGCCGGTTTCTTTGGTGGTAAAAAACGGCTCGAAGACGTGCGGGAGGACGTCCTTCGGGATGCCCACGCCGGTATCGCTCACCGAAAGCATGACGTACTGACCGGGGGCGACGTCGCCGAACTGCGCCACGTACTCCTCGTCGAGCGAGGCGTTTGCGGTTTCGATGGTGATATAGCCGCCGTCAGGAATCGAGTCGCGGGCGTTGACGACCAGATTGACGATCGCATTGTCGACCTGACTCGAATCGGCGAAAGCCGGCCACAGCCCCGCCCCCAGCACGGTTTCGATCTTCACCGCCTCTCCGACCGTGCGGGCGAGCACGTCGGACATATTGGCGACGGCGCGGTTCAGGTCCAGTTGTCGTGGCGCGAGAGGCTGCTGACGGGCGAAAGCGAGCAGCTTCTGGGTGAGCGAGGCCGCCCGTCTTGCGCCTTCCGACGCCGTCTCCACGGGACGGGCCAGACGAACGAGCTCGGCGGCGCTTCCCGACTCGATCCGCCGTTTGACCGTGTCGAGATTGCCGAGCACGATCGTCAGAAGGTTATTGAAATCATGGGCGATACCGGCGGTCAGCTGGCCCACGAGCTCCAGCTTCTGGGTCTGCAGGAGCAGACTCTCCGCCTGGCGCCGGCTTTCGGTCTCCGAGAGCAGCGCGGCGGCTTGCGCCTGGACGTGTCTGACGAAGGACCAGCTCGTAGCGACGACGGCGATGGTGGCGATCGTCGCGCAAACGAGGCTCGCCAGCATCAATCCGAACAGGATCGCCTGCAGCCTGCCCGCCGTCTGTTGGCGCTGGGCGAGAAGGTCGACCTCGGCGGCGTCGACCGCCGAGAAAAGCTCGCGGAACTGTTTCGTGAGGGCCTTCGTGTCGCCATCGAGGCTGGAGGCGAAGCTCGCGGAGTCGATCCTCCTGGAGGCCGCAGCGCGGTCCAAGATGTTGAAAAAGGCGACGGCAAGCTTGTCGATCTGGTCGAGCCTATGGATCTGGTCGGGGTTGTCGGAAACCAGCCGGCGCAGCTTCGCAAGGTTTTCGAGCAGCATCCGCCGCTCGCCGTGATACTCTTCCAGAGGGTCGCCGGAGCCGTCTTCGTCCAGCGCGCTGTCGCGGACGGCGCTCTCGGCGTCCCGGAGGCCGATAACAATCTGGTCGGCCAGCCCACGAACCTGATAAGTGTGTTCGACCCACGCGGTCGCGTTGTTGACACGGATCGCCATCGCTGTCCCCAGAACAGCGGCGACGACGAGCAGTAGGACACTGCTCGTCAAAGAGATCCACCCGTTTCGTCGGCGGCGATCGGACTTCACTTCATCGATCGTCGCCCTGAGGCGCGCGAGAAACTCGATCGTCATGATGAATATCTACGTAACCCGCCGGCGCCCGTCGAGGGCATTGTCGAAAGGAAGCAGATGGCGCGAATTCTGATTGTCGATGATGAACCCCTGATCGCGATGATCGCCGAGGAATGGCTCGAAGAGATGGGCCACGCCACGGTCGGCCCCGCGCATAATCTGGAGGCTGCGCTCACCCTGGCGGAAGACGATCTCGACGGCGCCATCCTGGATCTGCGCCTCGGGCAAAACGACAGCTATCCGGTCGCCAGCCGTCTGAAGGAGCGCGGAGTGCCCATCGCTTTTGCGACCGGATACCCGCTCGACCCGTCGGATCCGCAGCACCAGGGCGTCGCCCAGCTTCCGAAGCCCTACGATTTCGCTACGTTTCGGACGGTCGTCGAGGGGCTGCTGAACGCGAAGACGCCGCCGCGCTGAGGCCTGCTTTTCCGGCGGTCGATCAGGCGCCCGCGCGCAATTCGGCGAGCGCGCGGCGCGCCTCGTCCTGCAGCGCCCGGTAGGACCGCTCCCACTCGCCGTCGCGGGGCCGCGTCCGCGCAAGGCGGCGGACGAGGCCCCCGAGAGCCGCATTGGCGCGTTCCGCGTCAGCGAGCCGCGCGAGCGCTGCTTCGTGTTCGGCCGCGATGACGAACTGGACCTTGCGGTCCTGGCAGATCCCGATGCAGGGCTGCGGCCCCTCGATGCGGCCGCAACCTATGCATTGCCAGGCCTCGAAGGTCTGCGGCGCGGTCTCGCTCTTGCCGGTCATGACTTTCGCCTTCGTTCCGGCGGGCGGACGGGCCCGGCGCGAAAAGAGCGCTTTACTGGGGCGACGCGCGTTCTGTCGACGCGGCGGAACGCCGCTTCATTCGTGCGGATTCTGTCCCCGCGCGATCATGAGATGATGCATCTGATGGTGCATCCCGAGCGTCATCAGGCCGAAGAAGCCGAGGCCCTTGAGCTTGGCGACGTCTTTCGGCGGAGCGCGCACGGTGAGCGAGGCACCGCCCTCGATGGGCGCCGCGGCGAACGTCCAGCCGTCGACCCCGTTCATCGTCGCCGCATGCGCCATGACCATGCGCCGAATGGACTCGCTGACCGCGCCGTCGCCCGTCACGTCGAACCGCGTGCCGCCATCCACGGGGGCGCTCGCCACGCGCGCCTCGAGCGTCACGGCGTTCAAGTCCACAAGATGCTGGCGCAGTGCGTCGATGTCGACCTTCGACCAGTCCGTCGCGGGGTCCCTTTCGAGAATCGCGACGATCTCCTGGATCGCCGCGAAGGCGCCCTCTCCAACCTCGGTCGGCGTCGATCCGGGCCGCGCCGGGTCCCCGTGCGCATGGGTCATCTCCCCCTGCATCATCTCCCCGTGGATCGGCATCGGACCGCCCTCTTGGGCAAGCGCGGAGGCGGGGGCGAGGCAGGCGATCAGGATGAGCGCGCGGATCATCGAAGGTCCATTCGCAAGGGGAGGGCGGCGGTTACGCCTCGCCCACCAGTTCGAGCCGCTTCGGCTTGACCCGGAGAGGCTTTCCGCGGGCGGCCTCGACATTCTCCAAAAACTGCCGCGCGCTCTCCCTCCAGGTGAACCGCAACGAATATTCGCGCGCGGCCTCGCGAGGAATGGTCAGCGCCCTGAGGCAGGCGGCGCGCAGGTCCTCGTCCAGAACGCCGGCCTCGGGCCCGACCACGTCGATCGGGCCGGGCACCGGGAAGGCGGCGACCGGCAGCCCGCTCGCCATCGCCTCGATCAGCACGATGCCGAACGTATCGGTGCGGGAGGGAAAGACGAACACGTCGGCGCTCGCGTAAATTTGCGCCAGCGCCTCGCCGTGCCGGGCGCCAAGGAAATGGGCGCGCGGGTAGCGGCGCTCGAGCGAAGCGCGCTCCGGCCCATCGCCGACGATGACCGTCGAGCCCGGAAGGTCGAGCCCGAGCAGGGCCTCGAGATTCTTTTCGACCGCGACCCGGCCGACGCAAAGGAAGATCGGCCTCGGCAGGTCGAGCGTCGGTTCGCCGCGCGGGCGGAACAGGGCGTGATTCACGCCCCGGCTCCACAGCCGGACGCGCTCGAAGCCGCGGCGGGTAAGGTCGGCGCCGATGGTCGGGGTCGGCGCCATGACCGCCGCGGACGGCGCATGGAAGCGCCTGAGGCCCTCATACGTCAGCCGCTCGGGAATGCCCGTGCGAGCCGCGATGTATTCGGGGAAGCGCGTATGATAGCTCGTGGTGAAGAGCCGCCTGTTCTTCAGGCAATAGCGCCGCGCCAGCCACCCGATCGGGCCTTCGGTCGCGATATGGATGTGGTCGGGAGCCGCCTCTTCGATGCGGCGGTTGATCTTCGAGGGCGTCGTGATCGCCACGCGGATGTCGGGATAGGTCGGCATCGGCGCGGTCCACATCCCCTGGGGGGTGAGAAACTCAAATTTCGCGCCAAATTCAGCGGCCGCCTGGGTCATCCGCTCCAGGGTCGACACGACGCCGTTGACTTGCGGCCGCCAGGCGTCGGTCGCAATGAGTATCCGCATTATGCAGCTTCCGCCTTGACCTCTTCCGCCTCGTCCTCGAACGGCGTGTTGTCCTCGTTCGCAAGCGCCTCCAGCTGGACCGGCCAGCGCATGACCTCGAACCGTCCGTCGAAGTGCTCGACCACCAGCGAGCACGATTCGACGAAGTCGCCCGTGTTCACGTAGGTGACGCCGTCGATGTCGCGAATGATCGCATGATGGATGTGGCCGCACACCACGCCGTCGACGCCGCGCCGCTTGGCTTCGCCGGCGAGTTCCTTCTCGAACGAGCCGATGAAGTTGACCGCGTTCTTGACCTTGAGCTTCGCCCAGGCGGAGAAGGACCAGTAGGGCAGGCCCACCGCGCGGCGGGCCGCGTTGAAATGCGTGTTGACGAACAGCGCCGTCGTGTAGGCCCAGTCGCCGAAGAAGGCGAGCCACTTCGAGTGGCGCACCACCACGTCGAACTCGTCGCCGTGGATGATGAGATAGCGCTTGCCGTCGGCGGCCGTGTGGACCGTCTGCCGCTTGATCTCGATGCCGCCGAAGGTCAGGCCCAAGAACTGTCGGGCGAACTCGTCATGATTGCCAGGCACGAACACCATCCGGGCGCCCCGCCGCACCTTGCGCAGCAGCTTCTGCACCACGTCGTTGTGGGCCTGCGGCCAGTACCAGCCTGAGCGCAGCCGCCACCCGTCGATGATGTCGCCGACGAGATAAATCGTATCGGCCTCGACATGCCGAAGCATATCGAGGATGAGATGCGCCTGGCAGCCGCGCGTGCCGAGATGGAGATCGGACAGGAACAGCGTGCGGTAGCGGTGGCTTCCGAGATGCTTGGACACGCCGCCCTCTCGAATTAGACCCTTATTCGCAAGTCTCTGCGCAGATTCTCGTGTCGCTTCGATGACGCCAGGCGCAGACGGGAATATTTGTCGGTTATAAATCGGCCGTCAGGACGTGTCGAGCAGACGGAGGCGGGACATTGGACCTCGGAATTTCCGGCCGCAAGGCCATCGTTTGCGCGTCGAGCAAGGGGCTGGGGCGCGCCTGCGCGGTCGCGCTTGCCGAAGCCGGATGCGCGCTCGTCCTCAATGGCCGCGACGCGGCGACGCTCACCGCGACGGCCAAGGACATCCGCGAACGCTTCGGCGTCGCGGTTCACGAGGCGCCTGGCGATCTCAATGATCCCGCGACCCGCGCGGCCCTCGTCGCCGCCGCGCCGGAGGCCGACATTCTGGTCAACAACAACGGCGGCCCGCCCTTCAAGACGTTCGGAGCAATCACGCGCGAGGACATCCTCGCCGGCGTCGAATCGAACATGCTGACGCCGATCGCCCTGGTGCAGGCGCTGCTGCCGGGCATGGCCCGTCGCAGGTTCGGCCGAATCGTCAACATCACCTCCGGCTCCGTGCGCGCGCCGATCGCCGGCCTTGACGTGTCCTCGGGCGCGCGCGCCGGCCTCACCGCCTTCCTCGCTTCCGCGGCGCGGGCCTACGTGCGGGACAACGTGACGATCAATGCGATTTTGCCCGGCACCTTCGCCACCGACCGCCAGCGCTCGGCGATCGAGCGGTCCGCGGCCCAGCGAGGCGTGCCGTTCGAGACCGCGCGGGCGGAAGCCGAAGCACGTAGCCCCGCGCACCGGTTCGGCGATCCGGCGGAATTCGGCGCGCTGTGCGCGTTCCTGGCGAGCGCGCAGGCCGGCTTCATCTCCGGGCAGAGCATTCTCATCGACGGCGGCGCGTTCCCCGGGACGTTCTAAAGCCCGGAGGCCGGAGCCGCAGCTATATGTCGATGCTCAAAGGCGTT
Source organism: Roseiarcus sp. (assembly GCF_052145395.1). Lineage (NCBI taxonomy): Bacteria > Pseudomonadati > Pseudomonadota > Alphaproteobacteria > Hyphomicrobiales > Roseiarcaceae > Roseiarcus > Roseiarcus sp. Next base: position 493 of record NZ_JBKQOT010000846.1, on the reverse strand, counting down.
GTCCTCAAGGTCGGCGCGACCTTCGCGTTCGCGCTGATGGCGGCCCTCATCAAGGCCGCGGCGCCGTCCTATCCGGTCTCCGAGATCGTGTTCTTCCGCTCCGTCTTCGCGATGGCGACGCTCGCCGCCTGGCTCGCCCGGCGCGGCGAATGGCCCTCGGCGCTCAAGACGACGCGGCCGTTTGGCCATGTCGGACGATCGCTCGCCGGCTCGGGCGGGATGTACGGATATTTCCTTTCTCTCGCCTTCCTGCCTCTCGCCGACGCCACGGCCGTCACCTTCGTCTCGCCGCTGATGATCGCGCCGCTGGCTTGGCTGGCGCTCGGCGAGGCGGTGGGTTTGGCGCGGGCTGCGGCGGTGACGGCGGGTTTCGCCGGGGTTTTGGTGATGCTGTCCGGTCAGCTGGGCCATGGCGCCGGCGGTGCGCCGAGCATCGGCGTGGCAGTCGCCCTCGGTGGCGCCGTCCCGACGGCGATCGCGATGATCCAGATCA
>NZ_JBKQOT010000845.1:0-4750 GCF_052145395.1 Roseiarcus sp. | reverse complement strand
TGGACCGGAACCTACGCCTCGGCGAAGGATCGGCTCGTCCTTATCGACAAGCCATCCGACGCGCTTCGGATCGTGCTCGTCACCAGCGGAACGGGCGCCAGCATCTCGTTTGCGCTGGCGGAGGAAGTGGTCGCCGGCCTCTTCGATTGAGCAGGAAGACTTTGACATGAAGCACGTCAAGGCCGTGATTTTCGACTGGGCCGGGACGGTCGTCGACTACGGCTCGCTGGCCCCGATGGGCGCGTTCGTCGACACCTTCGCCGAGTTCGGCGTTGAGATCAGCATCGACGAAGCGCGGGGTCCGTTGGGCATGGCCAAGCGGCCGCATATCGCGGCGCTGGCCGCGTTGCCGCGGGTCGCCGAGGCCTGGAAACGGAAGCACGGCCGCGCGCCGACCGAAGGCGACATCGACGCCCTCTACGACGTCTTCGTGCCGAAAAACGTCGCGGTCGCCGCCCATTACGCCGACGTCATTCCCGGGACCGCCGAGGTCGTGAGCGCCTTGCGCGCGGAGGGCGTCAAGATCGGCTCGTCGACCGGCTACACCCGCGAAATCATGGCCAAGATCGCGCCGCGCGCCGCCGAGCAGGGATTTCAGCCCGACAGCCTCGTTTGCACCGGCGACACGCCCGAGGGCCGGCCGAGCCCGCTGATGTTTTACAAGGGCCTGATCGACCTCGACGTCTGGCCGGCCTGGCACGCGATCAAGGTGGACGACACGACGGTCGGCGTCGCGGAAGGCGTCAACGCCGGCGCCTGGGCGGTCGGCGTCGCCGTCAGCGGCAATGCTTTCGGCCTGTCGCTCGCCGACACGATCGCCCTGTCGCCGGAAGAGTTCATGGGTCGCCGCGCGCGGGCGCAGGACGCCCTGTACGGCGCCGGCGCGCATTACGTGATCGATTCCGTGGCCGACCTCATGCCCGTCGTCGCCCGAATCGAGGGACGCCTCGCCCGCGGCGAGCGGGCGTGAGCCCGCATTTTGCCTCCGCTTTCCGCCGAACCGAGCCTTTCGCGACGCCGGCTCAAGCCGGGACCGGGCCGCGCCTTTCAAGCGCCGTGATCTGCAACAAGAGTGTTTTCACCCGACAAAATTCATCTCTGGACCAGCTTCGACGGATAGGAGAACAGGATGATCAGACTCATCGGTCTGTGGGTGGTCGGGTGCGCCCTGTGCGTCATGCCAGTCGCCGCAGACGAGGACGTGTATGACGGCCCTGTGGCCATCAAGCCGCTGACCGTCACCCCGCGGCCGCAGCAACCCGCCTCGCCCAACGCTGTCTGCGACTTCGAGCATCAGTGCTACCCGGAGAAGGGCGGACCCAGGACTCCTGGGGCTCCCCCAGTCGTGGCGGTCAAGCCCATCGCTCCCCGCGACCCAGCGGCCAACTCCAGCCGTGACGACCCCGTCGTCACGACGTGGCGCGACTGCATGGGTCAGGCTTTGCAGAGCTACGAACAGTCGCACGACCTTCATGGCCTGCAGGCGATGACTGCGAACTGTCAGGTGCGGCTGGAGGAGCAGGGTGGCGAGGACTTCGCCGGGACCGAACCTCCGTTGGCGTCGTTATCCCAAAATGGCCGTCGTAATCTCGGCTGCGGCTGGTGGCCGATCGGCAGCGATGCCGACCGCGACTGTGCGATGGGAGGCCATCGCTTCTGAGGGCCAACCCCCCTGCTCAGCGCGGCGCGGCCGAGCGGATCGGCGCCCATTCGAGACCGATGAGCAGGATGAGCGTCACGACGACCAGGATCATCGTCAGCGCGGCGCCCGTGAAAATGTCGCCGCGGTCGGTGAGGCCGAAGATTGCGACCGGCATCGTCACCCAGCCGGGCGGATAGACCATCACCGTCGCACCGAGCTCCCCCATCGACAGCGCGAAGCTGAGCCCGAACGCGGCGACGAGATAGGGCGCGATCAGCGGCAGCGTCACGTGCACGAGCCTGTAGGCGGGGCGCGCGCCGAGGCACGAGGCGACCTCTTCGTAGTCGGGCGCGAGGCGCGACAGTCCGGCCGAAATGGCGCCGAACGCGAAGGCGGAAATCAGCACATAATGGGCGACGAAGACGATCGCCGTCGTCCCGTTGAGCAGCAGGGGCCTCTGGCTGAACGCGACGAGCAGCCCGAGCCCGACGGAGACGGACGGCACGGCGCTGGGGATGAAGAACAGGACTCCGAGCGCGGCGCCCCACCGGTCTGCGCGGGCGCGCAACGCCAGCGCCGCCCAGGCGCCGGTGCCGAGCGCGAGCAGGCTCGCGACGAATCCGGTGACGAGGCTCGCGACAACCGCGTCTCGCTCCGCCCCGCCGGTCGCGTCCCGATAGTGCTCGAGGGTAAAGCCGGTCGGCAGGACGCCGTTCCAGTGCTGCGAGAAGCTCGCGAGAATGATGACGGCGAGCGGCGCAACGAAGATCACGCCAAGGATCACCGCGGCGAAGCTCCAGACGAGGACGCGGCCGGACAGCGACCAGACGAGCATCGGCCTAGCCTCCGAGCCTTCGGGCGGCGAAGCGGTAGAGGCCGAAGAGGCCGAGCGACAGCGCGACGTTGACGATGGCGATGGCGCAGGCGGCCTGATAATCCGATTCCTGGATCGCCTTGTCGTAGATCAGGAGCGGCAGGGTGATGACGCCCTTGGCGCCTATGAACAGCACGATGCCGAACTCGTTGACCGTCAAGAGAAGGCAAAGACTGCCGCCGGCGACGATCGCAGGGAGCGCGGCGGGCAGGATCACCTGACGCACGATCCGCAACGGGCGCGCCCCAAGCAGGCTCGCGACCTCGATCTGGCTGCGATCGACGAGCGAGAAGGCGGCGAGCAGCGGGCGCAGGACGAACGGGGTGTAGACCGTCGCCTCGGCCAGAATGACGCCCCAGGCCGAATAGAGAAAATCCACCGGCGGATGGTCGAGACCCATGCTCGCGGCCAGCGCGCCGTTGAGGATGCCCGCCGAGCCGTAGAGAAACGTGAAGGCGAGGGTCACGAGGAAAGTCGGCAGGGCGATGAACGTGTCGATGATCCGCGCGATGAGGCCCGCGCCCGGAAACGGCACGAAGGCGAGGATCAGCCCGAGCGTCAGGCCGAGGATCACGCATCCGGCGGTCGAGGCGACGGCGATCTCGGCAGTGTTGATGAAGGCGTTGAGGAACGCTCTCGAGTTGAGAACTTCGAACGCCGCGGCGAGGTTCAGCGCGCCCGAATCGTCGATCAGCGCGGCGTGCGTGATCAGGGCCAGCGGATAGAGAAAGAGCAGAGCCAGGACGATCAGCGGCGGCGCGATCCACCAGCCGACGAGATCGACCTTGCCCGCGCGCGGCGCCAGCGCGACAGCGTCAGACACCCGCGTCTTCCACGATCAGGTTGGCGTCCGCAGGCGCAAAGAAGAGCGACAGCCGGTCGCCCCGCTGAGGCGGGTTCGGCAGCCGCGTCGCCACGACGCGCAGGATCTGCTCGCCGATCGCGGCGACGACGTGGGTCAGTTCCCCCTGCCAGTGGATCTCGCGTAAGATCGCTTTGAGGCTGTTCGATCGTTCGGCGTCGCCAGTCAGCGTGAGATTCTGCGGCCGCACGCAGAGGAGCCGCCGCGCGCCGGCAGGATGATGGTCCTCGCCGCTGACGACCACCGGCAAGAGGTTGGCGCGGCCGAGGAACTCGGCGGCGAAGCGATTGGGCGGGCGGCGATAGAGTTCGCCAGTGCGGCCGATTGCGCTGAGTTCGCCGTCCTTGAGAATCGCGATGCGATCCGCGAGGGTCAGCGCCTCGCTCTGGTCGTGCGTGACGTAGAGGATGGTCAGGTCGGGCAGATCCGCATGCAACCGGGCGACCTCCTCGACCATCGAGCGGCGGATCTGCGCGTCGAGCGCCGACAGCGGCTCGTCGAGCAGCAGCACGCGCGGACGGACCGCGAGCGCGCGCGCGATCGCGACCCGCTGCTGCTGACCGCCGGAGAGCTCGCGCGGGAAACGCTTCGAGTATTGCGACATGCCGACGATGCGCAGCGATTCCTCGATGCGCCGGGCGATCAGGTCGCGGTCGGCGCCGCGCGCCTTGAGGCCGAAGGCGACGTTCTCCGAGACGCGCATGTGGGGAAACAATGCGTAATTCTGCACGACCATGGCGAGGCCGCGCTCGTAGGGCGGCAGGTTGGTCGCGTCGGTCCCGCCAATGAAGATGCGCCCGGAAGCTGGACGGACGAACCCCGCGACCGCACGCAGCGCGGTCGTCTTGCCCGAGCCCGAGGGGCCGATCATGGCGAGAATTTCGCCGCCGGCCACTGCCATGGTCAGCGGCTTCAAGACGACGGCGCCGCGATAGGCGACGCTCACCTGGTCGAACGTCACCCCCGGACCCGCCGTTTCTTTCGCAGCCGCGGTGACCGCAGCCGGACTGAAGGCGGCGGAGATCACGTCAGCTCCCTGTGACTTCGTGCCAGCGCTTGACGTCGGCGGGCAGGTCCTTGAGCACCTGGGCCCAGTCGGGGGTCCAGACGGTCACGCCTTTCAGGGCGTCCTGAAGACGCGTGTAGTTGGCGTCGGCCGGCGCGACGTCCTTGCGCACCGGAACGCCCATCGCCGCCGAGGAGACGGTCTCCTGGGCTTCTTTCGAGAGCAGGAAATCGATCAGCTTCTTGCCGTTGGCCGCGTCGGGGGCGCCGGCGACCAGTCCGACGTAATAGGGCAGCGGCAGCGCGGAGCGCTCGCCATTCGGTCCCGCGGGCCAGAAGATGCGGATATTCGGATCGTCGGCCATCT
>NZ_JBKQOT010000844.1:0-2697 GCF_052145395.1 Roseiarcus sp. | reverse complement strand
CCCTCATCCGGCCTTCGGCCACCTTCTCCCCGCTTGGCGGGGCGAAGGCGCCTACCCCCGAAAGTGCTTCGACAGCTTCAGCCCCTGATGCTGGTAGTTCGCGGACGCGGCGGACGAGCTCTATGGGGCGGGCGCGACCTCGAACTACCAGCATCAGGGGCTGAAGCTGTCGAAGCACTTTCGGGGGTAGGCGCCTTCGCCCCGCCAAGCGGGGAGAAGGTGGCCGAAGGCCGGATGAGGGGCAGGGCCAGCGCGCAGAGGTTTGCGCAGCCGCTCACCCCGACCCTCTCCCTCCCCGGGCTTTTGACCCGGGGATCGCGGGGGGAGGGGGACGCGCCGGCCGAGGGACGCCCGAGATGACGGTTTGACGACCGGAATGTCACATTTCGCTTGGCGCGCGCGCCGGTTTTCCTATATGAGGGTCCGGTGGCGCGGCGCCGAGAGGCCCCGCGCCGCGAGTTTTTCTGGCCGGCGGCCTCTGCGCCGTCCGCCCCGCAATCGTCATCGGAAACTGAATGACCAACCCGTTCGAATTTATCCAGCAGGTGCGTTCGGAGGCCTCGAAGGTCGTGTGGCCGACGCGGCGTGAGACGCTGATCACGACCGGGCTCGTGCTGCTGCTCGTCGCTTTCGCCAGCATATTCTTCACCGTGGTCGACGAGGCGCTGCGGGTGCTGGTCGGCTTCGCGCTCGGCTTCGGACGCAACGGCGGTTGAGCGCCGGCGCGTTTCGAGCGAGCGCCGAAGCGCCCTCCATTCTGGAACCTGAAACCATGACCATGCGCTGGTATATCGTCCACGCCTATTCGAACTTTGAAAAGAAGGTCAAAGACTCCATCCGCGAGCAGGCGGCCCAGCGCGGCCTCGAAGACAAGTTCGAGGAGATCCTGGTGCCGACCGAGAACGTCGTGGAGGTGCGGCGCGGGCGCAAGATCAGCGCGGAACGGAAGTTTTTCCCCGGCTATGTGCTGGTGAAGTGCGATCTGACCGACGAGGTCTATCACCTCATCAAGAACACTCCGAAGGTGACCGGCTTCCTCGGCGCCGACAACAAGCCGATGCCGATCCCCGATCTCGAGGCGGAGCGGATCAAGGGCCAGGTCGCCGAGGGCGTCGAGCGCCCGACGGCCGCGATCCGGTTCGAGATCGGCGAGAACGTGCGGGTCGCCGACGGGCCGTTCGCCTCGTTCAACGGCGTGGTCGAGGAGGTCGACGAGTCCCGCTCCCGCGTGAAGGTCGCGGTGTCGATCTTCGGCCGCGCAACCCCGGTCGATCTCGAGTTCGGGCAGGTCGAAAAGGTTTGACCGTGGAGCCTTCCTGCTCCGCGTTCGCGGGGAGAACCGTCCCGGAGGCGTGAGATTCGATGCAGTCCGAGGCGCATGCGCTCGATGAGGCGACGCGGCTCGTGCCGCTCGGCGAGGGCTGGCACGCCGGTGCGACCCACCCGGCCTACGCCAACATGGCGGGTCCCTTCGGCGGCGTGACGGCGGCGGCGCTCCTCAACGCGGTCCTGGTCGATCCGCGGCGCCTCGCCGATCCGATCGCCCTTACCGTCAATTTCTGCGGCCCCATCGCCGAGGGCGAATTCGAGATCGAGACGAGGCTCCAGCGCGGGGGCAAGACCACGCAGCACTGGTCGATGGAGCTCAAACAGAAGGGCGTCGTCTGCACGACCGCGACCGCCGTCTGCGGCGCGCGGAAGCCCGTCTGGTCGCACTACCCGGTCAAGGGCCCGACGGCTCCGTCGCGCGACAGCCTGACGGAGATGCGAAAGGACGGCCGGCCGGAATGGACGCGGCGTTATTCCTTCCGTTTCGTCGAGGGCGGACTTGACAATTATCCGCGCAGCGACGGCCTGGTCCACAGCGCGCGCAGCCTCGCCTATATCCAGGACGCGCCCGACCGCCCGCTCGATTTCGTCTCGCTGGCCGCGCTGTCGGACGCCTTCTTCGTGCGCATCATGCACGCGCGCGGCACTTTCCAGCCGATGGCGACGGTGTCGCTCACCAGCTATTTCCATGCCGACGCCGACGAACTCGCCGCCATCGGCGCGGCGCCGCTGCTCGGCGAGGCCGACGCGACGATCTTCCACAACAGCTTCGCCGACCAGACCTGCGCCCTCTGGACGCCGGACGGCCGCCTCGTCGCCAACGGCGTGCAGATTACCTGGTACAAGGAGTAATGACAGGAGCAATACATATCAGTGAGTGATATCCTGGCGACGGCCCGGGGTCGTGACGGAAGGCTAGCGTTCAGCGGGCTCAAGCCCCCTTAGATTTAGACAGGAACATCCGTTCTTTTTTCGATTGTGGGATTGACGCTGAAAAGGCAGTGAAAGACATTTTGGGCGCGAGCAGCGAAAAGCTTGGGAGATGGACCGCGCTCCGCAGGAAAACGCACGAATCTATTCAGAACGTCGCGCAGCTGTCGCGTCGCCAGACGCGCGACACGCACGATTGCACTGGCGAAGGAGGGAGGCATGGCGCGCAGTTTGACGATGCAGTGGGTTAGGACGCTAGCGCGCAGTCAGGCGCTTGCCCAGCATCTGGGGCAAGACCCCTTGGAGGTCTAGCGATCCACGACCCGGCGAGGCACGTCGTGCAGGTTCGCCTGGTCGACCGATTCGGCGACAACGGAATCATCGCCGTCCTGATCGCAGACCGGAAGGCCGACGCCTGGGAGATCGACACCTGGCTGA
>NZ_JBKQOT010000843.1:0-13106 GCF_052145395.1 Roseiarcus sp. | reverse complement strand
CGGATGTCCGAGGATTCCCGCTATAATGCAATCGGCCGCTCCTTCCGTTCACACCTTCCCCATCACCTCCTGGCGGAAGCCGTAGACCTCGCGTTTTCCCGCAAGCGCGACAAGGCGGACCGTGCGGCTCTGCCCGGGCTCGAAGCGGACCGCCGTGCCGGCGGGGATGTCGAGCCGGAATCCCTTCGCCTTCGTCCGGTCGAACTTGAGCGCGGGGTTGGCTTCGAAGAAGTGGTAGTGCGAGCCGACCTGGATCGGCCGGTCTCCGGTGTTGGAGACCTCGACCGTCGTCGTCTCGCGGCCCTCGTTCATGACGATCTCGCCGGGCTCGGCGAGCACTTCCCCGGGAGCATGGGTTTCGTCCGCGCCGCGGATCGGGTGGTGCACCGTGACAAGCTTCGTGCCGTCGGGGAACGTCGCCTCAATCTGGACGTCGTGGATCATCGAGGCGACGCCTTCCATCACCTGATCGGCGGTCAGCACATGGGCGCCGGCGTCCATCAGTTCGGCGACCGAGCGGCCGTCGCGGGCGCCCTCGACGACGAAATCGGTAATCAGGGCCACCGCCTCCGGGTGGTTCAGCTTGACGCCCCGTTCGAGCCGACGCCGCGCGACCATGGCGGCCATGGCGATCAACAGTTTGTCCTTTTCCCGAGGCGTCAGAATCATGGGCTCTTTCTCCCTCGCCCGCGTCGTCTCTCAAGACGCGGCGCGGCGCTCCTCCGGACAAAACCAGTCAATGAAGCGCCCAGCCGTCCAGGGGCGCAACACGCGCCTACCGCCAAAGGCGGGGCGGTTTGCGTCCGCTCAGCGCCAGAATGACCGGGATCACAGCTTCGCGCAACCGGCTCGGGGACGCCGAGATCAGACGGACGACGAGGAGTCCGTCGAAGGCGCTGGCGCCGGCCTCGACATCGCCGCTCCGCCCTTCGAGCGCGGCCCGGACGTCCGTCAAGCGGCCCTCGACGTCGGGCGCCGCGGCGACCATGACGGCCACAGCGCGCGAGCCGGCGCCGCAGGCTGGCCGGTCGAGGCTCGCGCCGGCATCGTCGAGCCGGGTCGCATCGGCGAAGACAAGCCGGCCGGCGCGACGGAGGCGCCAGGAATCGCTCAACGTCGCGTCGATCCGCGCCTCGCCCATCGCCAAGCGCCCGAAGACGAGCGTCTCGACCGCAATGAGTTCGGCGTCCGCCGCGATGTCGATGGTCAGCGCCCGGGCGAGGCGCGCCCCGTCGAACAGAATCGTCTCCTGCGGCAGCCAGAAAAGGCGGGCGCCGCCTTCGATCCTGAGCGTCGTTGCGATCCGGGCGGGCGGCCCGTCGCTGCGGTAGACCTTCTCCGCCGCCGTGGTCGTCGCCTCGACCGCCGCGCCCTCCCCGAGCGTCAGCGCGATTCGGTAGGAGTCGCCTCCGGCCACGCCGCCGCCGGTGTTGACGAGCACCGCCTCGCACGGGCTTGTCGAGCGGGGGAAACGCCAGCGCAGGCCGCCGGTTTCGAACAGGTTTTGCGGCTCGGTACGACCCCCTGTCCGGGCGAAGGTCGCGCGCGCCTCGGCGGCGGCCCGCTGGCGCGCGCCGGGGTCGAACCCCTCGCCCGTCACGGCCGGCATTTCCGCTCGAGATCGACCTCGGCGCTCGGGCAGGGCGGGTCGAGCACCGGCGCGTAAGGGGCGGCGACACGGTAAAGTTCGTAGGTTTCGACAGGGCGGCCAGCGCGCCGCCGTTCGACCGTCCCGGCGGGCTCGACCTCTCGGAACCGCATCTTCAGCACAAGGTCGAACCGCCGCCCCGCCTCGGCGATGGCGAGGCCGGGCGCCTGGAAGAGCGACTCGGGCGGCGAGGCTGAGAAAATCCAGCGGATGCGCTGCTCCGGCTGGACGACGGTTATCGACGGGTCGCCGTAGACGTTCATCAGCGAAGCCAGCGCATAGCCCTGGGTCAGCAGATAGGGCGCGCCCTCGGCCTTCGCGCGCGCGTCGACCTCGCGGGCGAGGTCGCGAAACCCTTCGAGCCTCGCGGTCGGGTCCGCCGCGCCCAGGGGCAAAAAGCCCGTCGTCGCCTGGACGAATCCGAGGAGCATGATGACGAGGGCGAGGGGCGGCGCCCACAGCGCGGCCCTGGCGACGACGCGCGGAAAGCCATGGGACTGGAGCGCCCGGGCGACCCAGTCGGCGGCGAGCACGGCGGAAGCCGGAAAAAGGGGCGCCAGCCAGTTGCCCTGCACGCGGTCGTGCAACGCATGAATGAGGAAATAGATCGCGGCGGGCGCGATCGTGCTGACGAGCAGGCGTCGGGCTTCTTCAGCGGAGCCCGGCGCAACTGGCTTTCGCCACGACACGCCCGCGACCGCAGCCGCGAAGGGCGCGAACGCCAGCGGGTTCATCAGCAGGATCTGCGCGACGATGAATTCGACGAGGTCAAAGGGCGCGAAGCCGTTCCCCGCCGTGCGGCCGCCCTGCTTCATGAAGGTCGCCCAGCCGTGCTCGGCGTTCCACGCGACGAAGGGCGAAAAGATCGCCGCCGCCAGCGCGAGCGCCGCCCACGGCGCAGGGGAGCGCAGCCAGCGCTGCAGCGACGGCGTCGTCACGAAGGCGAGTCCCACACCGGCGGCGAAAAAGGCTGCGGTGAACTTCGACAGAAGCATAAGGCCGAGCGCGACGCCCATGGCGATCAGCCAGCGCGCTTTGGCGGTCCGCCAGAGTTCGACCAGGGCGGCCAGGCCGAGCGTCCAGAACACGACGAGCGGCGCGTCAGGGGTCACGAAGACGGCGCCCGCGATGACGAGCGGCGCCGCGATCCAGATCAGAACCGCGAGCGCCGCGGTCTCGGCCGATTGAAAGAGCCGCCTGGCGATGAGCGCGACCAGGGCCGGCAGCGCGCCGACACACGCGAGCGACAGGGCGCGGACGCCGAGTTCCGAGCCGCCGAACACAGCCGTCGAAGCCCGAATGAACAGGGCCACCATCGGCGGATGGTCGAGATAGCCGGGCGCGAGACTGCGAGACCAAAGCGTGTAATAGGCTTCGTCGAAAGTGAGCTCCAGCCGCGAGGCGCCGAACACCTGGAGCGCCAGGAGAAGGAGCGAACCGCCGGCGGCTGCGGCAATAAGCCGCCCCGCTTGAGGGCGTGTCCGGAGCCGCGCTTCGGCGACGATGGAAGCCTCTGTCACGTCGTCGCTGTCTCCTGCGGCCTCTCGGTCACTTGCGCTCCCAGTGGCACAGCGGCGGGCGCAGGGTCAATCGCCATTGGCCGTCGGGCCGCCAAAGCCCGATCCTTCAATTGCTTCTCAGGTGTGGCGCCCTTCACACAGTTGTTCAGGCAGCCCCGTCGTATAACCTTTTAACAGAGGTTTTCGAGGCGGCGTCGCGCAGGGACGGCGGGTTATGGCCCACAGGGCAGAGGAGACACGTTTCGCGCGATCCGGCCGCGACGACGCGGCCGACGCGTCGCGGTTTTTTTCGCGTGTCGGCTATGCCGCGCTGGCGAGCGGCGCGCCGATCGGCGTCGTCGTCGATCCCCTCGCCCTGTTCATCGTCTTCCCGATCGGTGTCGCCATGATCGTGATGGCCGCAGTGCTCCAGGGGAAGCCCGGGCTGGTCGGCCGCGGACTTCGCGCTTTCACGTCCCCGACGTTTTTGGCTCTCATCGCCGGCCTGTGCTGGGCGACCCTGTCGGTCCTGTGGACGCCCTATCCTGTATCGGCGCTGCAGCACGCGTTGAAGCTCACCTTGCTGATCCTGGCGACGCTGCTGGCGGTCGCCGCGCCGCGCGAGAACGCGCGCGCGACCGACCTCTACCTGTTTCCGATCGGCGTCGTCCTCGGCATGATCGCCACGGCCGCCAAGGCCCTTGCCGTCGTCGTCGGCCACATCCCGGACGACGGAGGCGTCGCAGCCGGCGCAATCGCGTTGGCGGTGCTGCTGTTTCCGGCGCTGGGGGGGCTCACCGCCCGCGGGCGCAACGGTTACGCCAGACTGCTTTTGATCCTTGCGCTGGCCTTCGCCTATGTCACGGGCTACCGGCCGCTGACCGTCGCGCTGTTCGCGGGCTATCTGGCGTTGTCGTTCTCGATCTCGGACTTGACCCGCACGGCGCGTGAACTCGCCTGGGGCGCGGCGGCGCTTGTGCTGCTGTCGCCGCTGATCCCCGCCTTCGCCCCGACGATCGCGGCCTGGATTTTCCACGTCAAGCTGGCCACCCTTCCGCAGCCTTACGCGTCGCTGTCGGTCGCGGCCGATATCTTCACCCACGACAAGCTCAGGCTGCTCATGGGGCACGGCTTTGCGACCGTGGCCCGGGGCGTGCGCGACATGATCCTGCCGCTCCACACGCCGCGCGCGCTCGCCTTCACGGTATGGTATGAACTCGGGATCATCGGCGCCGTCATCGCCGCGGTCGGCGTCTGGTTCGGCTTTCACGATATCGTCAAGGCGCCGCCGCGTCTTGCGCCGTTCCTGGCCGCGGGCTTCACCGCAATCGGGGCGCTCGCTTTCACAAACGTCGACTTCGACGACATGACGGTCATGACCCTGATCGCGGTTGCGGTCATTGCGACCGACGTCGCCGCGCGGAGCCAGTATCGCACGACGCGGCCCTCGGCGGCCAGCCTCGCCAATCTCTGAGCGCCGCCGGCGCGCCGCGTTCGGCGTCGCCGCGGCCCGCGACCGCTGCGTTGGCGGTTCAGCGCTTGCGCGTCAGATTGATCGACGGGCGCGTCGTGCGCGGGCGCTTGTACTCCACGACCACGGCGCGCGTGCGTCCTGCGACGAGGCTCGAGCGACCCCGGGTTTTCGCAGCCTGCTTGGCCGCGAGCGCCTGCACTTCCTCCACCGGCACGCCCATCAGCGAGGCCGCGATCTGGGCGCGCTGCGCCGGATCGTCAGCCAGGCTCTCGGCGGCGATCAGAGCTTCTTCAATGGTGGGGGTGTCCCGGCGCACTCGGCGCATCCCCCATTTAGTCTTCCAGGTGGTGGCTCTCACGGGCCCCTCCAAACCATATTTGAGTGTACAGTATACCAGATATGTTGCAGTGCACAATCGATTTTAAAAGTTCTTTTCCCGATTGCCCTCCGCCACGTTGGCGCGACAGATGACAACATGATGACAGGATTGGTTTTTTATTCGCTTTCGATAAGCCACGCCCGCGCCGCCTCTCCCCCCGACCGGACGGCGTTTTCGAGTCCGTCGGGCAGGTCGCGGCCGACGTGCCCTCCCGCCAGGAACAGATTGCGCCAGGTCGTGCGGCAGAACGGTCGGCGGCCGGTCTCCTGCGGCGTCGCCAGTGCGGACGCCCGCCGCGACGGCGCGATCCGCCATGCCGGCAGCGCGTCGGAGAGGCCCGTCAGGGCGGCGACCGCGCGCCAGCACTCCGCGGCAAGCGTTTCCCGCGGGACGTCGAGGCGCGCGCCAGCGTTCTTGAGCGCGACGGAAATCCGGTCGGGATGGGCGAACAGCCAGTCGAACGGCCCGTTGATCGCGCCGAGGACGGCGGGGACGGCGGACGGCGGCGCAGCGGCGAAATGGAGGGTCAGCGCGGCCGATGCGCCTGTCGGCGCCGTGGTTCCTGGCGCGAGCGCCGCCGTTGCCGCCCACGGCGTCGCCAAAATCGCCGCGTCGCGCGGATTGAGATCGATGCGGTCGTGCTCGAATTCGAGGCGCGCGATCCGATCGGACTCGAGGCCGAGGCCGGTCAGCCGTCGCCCGAACCGAAGCGTCGCCCCATCCCGTTCGAGCCCGCGCTGAAGCGGTTCGACGAAAGCCCGCCCGAACCCCCGGCTCGGCCACAGAATCTTCAGGCCGGCGCCGCCGGAATCGACAATTTCGCGCAACACGGCGCCGAGAAGCCGCGCCGAGGCCGTTTCCGGCGGACAGTTGAGCACGGCGAGGGTCAGCGGACGCCACAGCCGCTCCATCGCCGCGCCTTTCGGCGCGAGGCTCGCGACCGTCGTCTCGGGAGCCGCAGAAAGGAGGCGCCGGGCGCTCCAGTAGTCGGAGAAACGCAGATTTGGGCCGCGTCGCCGGGCGTCAAGGAGCCACCAGGGCCATCTTCCGGCGTTCGGCGTGATCCGCCAGCGCTCTCCGGTCGCGAAATCGGCGAAGGCGACGCCCGGGCGCCCCTCTGTCCGCCATTCGCCGCGCGCGCCGGCCGCATCGATCAGCGCCAATGTCGCTCTCCAGCACGACAACACGGGAAAGACGCCGGTGTCGAAGTCGCAGGCGAGGGCTTCATCGGTGAACGAACGCCGCCGTCCGCCCGCATGAGGCTGCGCCTCGTGCAGGACGACGTCGCAGGCGCCGGTCTTGAGCAGCGCGTGCGCCGCTGAAAGACCCGACGCTCCCGCTCCGACCACATGGACCACCGGGCGCTTCATGCCGCTCGGCTCGCTTTTCCTGAGAGCCGCGCCCAGGCGCGGCGACGAATCAATAGGCGAAACTAGGCCGCCGCCGAGTCGAGGGAAAGTCCGCGACATCGCCTGAGGCTGCCCCTCGCTCGCGCGGGGGCCAGGCGACGAACGGACTGGCCATCGCCGACAAAATGTCGGATGGAGATTTTCGTCATACGGATCAAGCATCAAAGAGAAACCACCGATGCTGGCTTCGGTCTTTTTCGCAGAAGACGGGCGCGGAGGAGGCTCGTGACGGAGCCGCCGCTCTGGTTCGTCGGCGTCGACGGCGGCGCAACGCGGTGCCGCGCGCGCGTCCGCGAAGCGCATGGCCGCGCGGCCGCCGAGGCGATCGGCGCGGCCGCCAATGTCCACGTCGATTTCGCGACGGCGGTCGCAGTCATGCGCGCGGTGGTCGGCGACGCGCTGGACAAGGCTGGCGTCACGCCCGCCGGCCATAGTCGAGTCGCGGTCGGCTTCGGCCTTGCCGGCGTCAGCGACGCCGCAGACGTCGAGCGCGTCGTCGCGGCCTTTCCCGGCTTTGCGCGGGTCTCAGCCGCCAACGATGCGGTTACGGCTTGCATCGGCGCGCATGCGGGGGCGGACGGTGGGCTGGTGATCGCGGGGACCGGTTCCGCGGCGATCGCCCGCGTCGAGGGCCGCGAGACGATCGTCGGGGGGCGCGGTTTTACCCTTGGAGACGACGGCTCGGGCGCGCATGTCGGGCTCGACGCCTTGCGCGCAGCAACGCGAGCCTCTGATGGCCTCGCGGCGGAAAGCGCGCTCACCAGGGACATCCTCGCCGAATTCGACAACGACGTCGTCGCGCTGATCCGCTGGGCCCGGTCGGCGAGGCCGGGCGACTTCGGCGCCTACGCTCCGCGGGTGTTCGCAGGCGCGGCCGAAGGCGACGCGGTCGCGCTTACGATCGTCGATTCGGCGGCGCGGGCGATCGGCGCGCTGGCGCGCCGCGCCTTGGCGCTCGGCGCCGAGCGCGTCGCACTGGTCGGGGGCGTCGGAGAGGCGTTGCGGCCCTATCTGGACCCCGACCTTGCCGCTCTGCTGACGCGTGCCGTGCATGACGCCACAGATGGGGCCATCTTGATGGCGGGCGGCCGCGTGGAGAATTGAGAAGGAAGCCCAGAAATGAAGGTGTTCTTCGGCGCCCGCCTGTTCGACGGCGAAAGGTTTTTCGACGATCATGCGCTTGTCGTCGAAGACGACTCCATTCGCCGCCTCGTCGACGTCGAGGAGCGACCGCGCGGTGGAGAGCAGGTCGACTGCGGCGGCGGGATTCTCGCGCCGGGCCTGATCGACTGGCAGATCAACGGCGGCGGCGGCGTCCTGTTCAACGCCGAACCGACCGTCGAGGGAATCGCGCGCATCGCCCGCGCACATCGGCGCGAGGGCGTCACCGGCTTTTTGCCGACCGTCGTCACCGACGCGCCGGAAGTGCTTGCGGCGGCTCTCGCCGCGGCGCGCGAGGCTCAGGCCCGCGTGCCGGGCGCGCTCGGGATCCATGTCGAGGGCCCGTTCATCGACCCGCGCCGCAAGGGCGTGCACCCGCCGCAGTGGATCCGCCCGATGCGCGACGAGGACGCCGCGGCGCTCACCGAACCGCGCGCAGGCGCGATGGTCGTCACCCTCGCGCCTGCGTCCGTTGCGCTCGCGCTCGTCCGGCGACTCGCGGAGTGCGGAATCATCGTCAGCCTCGGCCACTCGGACGCTACGGCCGAAGAGGCTGAGGCCATATTCGACGCGGGCGCGCGGGCGGCGACCCATCTCTTCAACGCCATGAGCCCGCTGAACTCTCGGGCGCCTGGAGTCGTCGGCGCTGTCCTTTCCGATCCGCGCGTCGTCTGTGGCCTGATCGCGGACGGCGAGCATGTCCATCCCGCCGCCTGCCGGGCGGCCATCGCCGCCAAGGGGGCGGCCGGAATCGCGCTGATCTCAGACGCCATGCCGCCGGCCGCGGGCGGCCCCGACACGTTCACGCTGCAGGGTCGCACCATGAAGCGGGTCGGGCAAAAGCTCGTCGACGAGAATGGCACGCTCGCCGGCGCGGCGATCACGCTGGTCGACGCCGTGCGATACGCCGCAACGACGCTCGGCCTGCCGCTCGCCTCAGCGCTCACGATGGCGACCCTGACGCCGGCGCGGCTCCTCGGCGTCGACAGCCGCATCGGCCGCCTCGCGCCGGGTTTTGAGGCGAACCTCGTGCATTTCACCGACGCGCTCGATGTCGCCGGCGTGTGGATGAACGGGCGCGCGGTCGGCGAAGACGGGGAGCCCGGCTGACCCTTGGGTCAGTGGGCGCGCTCGTGCATCGCCACGCGCGCCGCGTCCTCGCCAGATTTCATCGCGCCGGCGAAGCCGCCCGACTGGCCGAACGACGAGGCAAGATAGACGCTGGGCAGCGGCGTCCGCGGCGAGCGCGGAATGCCTGCCCAGATGCCGCGCTCGAATGGCAGCGGCGCGAAGCCGTAGACCGCGCCGCCGGGCGTGTTCATGAAGTTCGCCATCGACCGCGCGTTGAGGAACATGCGTTCGACCACCGCCGCGCTAAATCCCGGATAGTCTCGATCGAGCGCGGCCTGGAACGCGTCGAGCCAGCGTTCGCGCCGGTCCTTCTCCTCCTGCGGCGAAAGCGCCGACCAGTTGTCGAAGCGATCGACGCCGACGACCGTCACCAGCGTCGGGCCGCCGTCCGAGAGCCCGCTGTCGATCGCGCCGTAATTGGCGATCCCGTAGGAGGGCATGCGGTTTCCGGGGTCTGCGGAGAAGAGGCGCGCGCTGTCGGCGAGGTCGCTCTGCTTCGTCGCCCATTCCGGCAGAAACCAGAGGCTGTAGCGGTCGAAGCCGAGCTCCGCGGGCGGGCGGCTCAGCCCGAAATGAGCCGAGAACAGCGAGATCGACAGCGGCTTTGCGCCGTAGGCCTCTTCGAACTTCGCCCGCTCGGCGTCGGGGAGCATCCGCGCAAGCGCCTGCGGCGCGCAATTGGCGAACACCTGCTTTGCAGCAACGCTTTGCTCGTCGCCCTTCGTCTTCGAATCGACATGACGCACGGCCGCCGGATGGCCCGAGGCGTCGAGGTCGACTCCG
Source organism: Roseiarcus sp. (assembly GCF_052145395.1). Classification (NCBI taxonomy): domain Bacteria; kingdom Pseudomonadati; phylum Pseudomonadota; class Alphaproteobacteria; order Hyphomicrobiales; family Roseiarcaceae; genus Roseiarcus; species Roseiarcus sp. The sequence goes on along the minus strand of NZ_JBKQOT010000843.1, from coordinate 3,622 downwards.
CTCGCGTCGCGGCCGAGCAGGACCGAGCCGCCGGCTTTCATCACGACCTTGGCGAGTTTCATCGACAGCACGCGCGAGCCGCCCTTGATGAACACGCCGCCCGACTTGAAGTATCCGGCCTGGGCCACCGCGAAGAACGGCCACGCCAGGCGCCGGGCGTCGTCGGCGTAATAGCCAATCGTCGCGCCGACCGCGCATTTGGCGCTCTCTTCATCGCCGAAAAACCGCTCCAGCATGTCGGCAGTCGAGGCCCGCCAGTCGCGCGCGAGCGGCCTCAGCGCCATCCCCGCGCGCACGAGCTTGCCGAGCGACCGCTCATCGCCCGCCTCCCGGAGGCGCGTCACGACGTCGTGGACCTGCTCCAATGCGCCGAAAAACCGAGCCGAACCTTCGCGGCTCTTCGGGAACCGCTGGCTCAGCGCGTGGTGCGCGGCGTCGAATCCGACCGGCATGTCGAAGATCTCGCCGACCGGACCGCCCTTCACCGAATAGAAGGGCCGCACCGGAATCCATTCCATTTCGTCGAGAATGCCGAGCTCCGTCAGGATCTTGTGCTTGATGTCGGTCGGGTCGCGTGGATCGGCCGTCTGGTGCAGCGCCGGCTCGATGGTCAGCGCGCCCTTCTTGAAGGCGGAGGCCGCTCCGCCGACGCTGTGGTTGCGCTCGATGACGCAGACCTTGCGCCCGCTCTTGGCGAGCAGGGCTGCTGCGGTGAGGCCGCCGAGGCCGGAGCCGATGACGACCGCGTCAAAGGAATTTTCGCTCATCCTCCACCCCTCTCGGGTCCTGGTATCCACGGGCCCGATTGGCTGAATTTTGCAACAGTCTACCGAAAGTCCGGCGACGGCGTTTGATCGTCGTCAAACGCGCGCGGCGGAAGGGCTGCTGCTTGGACCGCCACTAACTTGTGGGGCGGGACAGGGGAGAGGGATCGCGCGGACAATTCAAAGCAGGCGATACCGCATAGTGCTGGCGAAAAGGGTAGGGGTCCAAAATCAAACTCGGAGCCCTTCTTGGGTCGCTCGCGCGGTTGCGCGCTCCGTTTGCCGTGGGCTCCGAAAAAATTCCAATCCTCATGAAATACGCTGCGGAGATTCTGATCTTTGAAAGGCGACGCGTCGGTTCATGCGATTGACTTGGATCAATGCAAATGCTGTGCAGTCGCGGATTTCTATGGGATGCGCGGTTTCGAAAGCAAAAGTGCGGCGAGACCGCGTTCATCCGTCGCCGTCCGCAAGTCGTAGATTCGTTGAAGCCAAGGGAAAACCGAAATGACGCGCGCACAATCCCAGGGCGCCCCGCGCCTGCTTGCCGTCGACTTGATGAACGCTCCAGCCGTTGTCGCCGAGGAGACAATGGCCATCCGCGAGGTGGCGCGTCTCATGCTCTCGGAGGGGGTCGGCGCGGTTCCCATCCTCGCCGCTTCGGGCGAGGCGATCGGCATCGCGAGCGACGGCGATTTGCTGGGCCGCCGGCTGGACGACGGCCGCCGTGCCTGGTGGCTGAGCATGCTCGCGGAGGGGTCGGGCGCCGATGAGACGTTCGCTAAGCATGGGGGCCGGCCCGTGCGCGAGGTCATGTCCGCGCCGCTCATCAGCATCGGTCCCCACGCGACCGCGCAGGAGATCGCCGAGGCGCTTCTGGCCCATCGCGTCAAGCGACTTCCGGTGACTGAGGACGGACGCGTGCTCGGCATTGTCAGCCGCGCGAACCTCATCGTGGTCGTCGAAGGCATCCCGCGCCTGCATCTCGAGGAGGAGCGTGGCGCGGGCCTCCTGAGCTTCTTCGAATCCCTGATCGGCGGCGCGTCTCTGCGCGGCGGGGTCGAACGGCCGCCAGTCGCGCCCGCAAACGCGACGCTGGCGCGCGCCGCGCCGGCGCGCGCTGCGCCAGCCGAGCAGCAGCCGAAAATTTCCGCCGAGGCCCTTCGCGCCAGCGTGCGCTCGTTCAAGGCCGAAAACTTCGACCACAAGGAGCACGAGCGGAAACAAGCCGAACTCGACCGGCGCCGACAGGTCAAGGCCTTGATTAACCAGCACCTCAACGAACAGCTCTGGCCGGAGATGATTGCGCACGCCGAGGTCGCCGCGCACGCCGGCGAGACGGAGCTCTTGCTGCTGCGCTTTCCCTCGGACCTCTGCAGCGACGGCGGCCGCAAGATCGACGTCGCCGAGGAGGGCTGGGAAGAGACGCTGCGCGGCGAAGCAGCCGAAATTGACGACCTCTGGCGCAAAGAGATGAAGCCGCAGGGTTTTGGGCTCAGCGCGCGCATCGTCTCCTACGACGACGGCATCATCGGCGACATCGGTCTCTATCTGACCTGGGGCGAGTAGGCCCCGCCGCCACTCAGCAGCCGCGTCGGCATTCGCCTCAATCCAGCGTCTCGCGATAGACGAGCGTGGCGAAGGCGATCGTCACGACGGCGAACAGGGCCATCGGCCACAGCTCCGGGACGATCTCGGGCCAGCCGACGCCCTTGAGCAGCATGCCGCGCACGATCCGCATCGCGTGGGTGGTGGGGAAGACGTTGCCGAGCCACTGCGCCCAGAGCGGCATGCCGCGAAACGGGAACATGAAGCCCGACAGCATGAAGGACGGCATCAGGGTGAACTGGGCGAGCTGGACCGCCTGCATCTGATTGGCCGAGATGGTCGAAAAGGTGACGCCGAGCGCCAGGTTGCTGGCGATGAAGACGCCGAGGGCGCCGAGCAGCAGCGGCACCGAGCCGCGGATCGGGAGGCCGAAGAAGATCGACGCCGCCACCAGGATCAGGATCACCTGGATGTAGCCGATCACGACATAGGGCGCGATCTTGGCGATCATCACCTCGATCGGCCTCACCGGCATGGCGAGCAGGTTCTCCATCGTGCCGCGCTCGCGCTCCTTGGTGATCGCCATGGTGGTGACGAACAGGGTCGAGAACATCAGAACGATGCAGACAAGGCCCGGCACGACGTTCAGGACGGTGAGCTGCTCCGGGTTGTAGCGGGCGTGGACGACGAACTGGAACGGCGGCGTCTGCGGCTGGATCTGGCGGATCGGCGGCAGGTCGCGGTTCAGCGACGCGACTGCCTGCCCGAGCGCCGCGACCGCGTTGCCGATCGCAGTCGGGTCGGTCGCGTCGGCGTCGATCAAGACGCCCGGAGACTCGCCGCGATCGACGGCGCGGTCGAAGTCCGGCGGCATCTGGATGACGAATATCAGCTCGCCGCGCGCGAGACCCGCCTCGGCCTCCGCCTCGCTGCGAAGGACGCGGATGTCGTAGTAGCCGGAATTTGTCAGCGCCGCGGCGATGGTGCGCGTGTATTTGGAATCCTCGATCGACAAGAGCCCGGCCGGAAGGTGCTTCGGGTCGGAATTGATCGCGTAGCCAAACAGAAAGAGCTGCATGATCGGGATCATGATGATGATGCGCAGCGTCATCGTGTCGCGGAGAATCTGGATCGATTCCTTGCGCAGGAGCGCGATCAGGCGGGCAAAGGAGAAGGCGTTCAAGGCTTAGCTCGACTTTGCCCATTTTTGCGCGGCTGTTTCAGACGGCGGCCCAAAAGATCGAGGCTTGCGCGACGAGGCGCACGGCCTGTTCGGCAGGTAACGCCGTGCGTCCAAAGGGTCCGAACGG
>NZ_JBKQOT010000842.1:0-4471 GCF_052145395.1 Roseiarcus sp. | reverse complement strand
CATGGCAGATCCCGTCGCGCGCTGAGAATCCGCCCCAATACCCGCAAGTCAAGGTGGGATTGAACGGATGACTGCGATATAGGGTCGCGCCCCTTTTCCCGTCCGGGAGAAGGGGCGGGGATGAGGGTTGCGGCGGCTGCGATTGGCCGCCCGCCCCTCAACCGTCCGCGCCCTCACCCCCGACCCCACTCCCGCAAGTCCGGACCCCTCTCCCGCAAGGGAGAGGGGAGTGCGCCCGATCTTGACGCGGGTCGGAAACAATGTCTTCCCGTTCTCAGAAGCTTATGTTACTCTTCTTCCGAAAGGTCGAGAGAGGCTGAGGTCGCGATGGGATGGGGTCGGCGGTTGAAGGGGGTCACAGCGCGGGTGGAGAGGGCTCGCCGGTCTGTCGGCGGCGCCACACTTCCTTGTCCGGAAGCGCGCGGCAGTGCGCCGGCCCTACAGTGGCTCGTCCTGGAGGGACGGCGTCTCGCCGTCCAGGAGCGCGGGACGCGCTCCCTCCGACAGCGCCGCTGGGGACGCGCGTCTTCCGCGCTGCGAGCAGTACACGCGCAACATTCACTGTTTTATCTAACCACCTGAGATTCCTAGACCTGCCTCATAGCCCCCGCTCATCAAATCAGGCGGAAATGCGGCAAACGGCCCTCTGGGGGCCCTGCGGGAATCAAAATGTTGAGCCTAAAGCCTTCAAATCGTTCGATGGATCGCAAAAACCCGTCACGCTGGGCGGCCTCCGCCGCGATCAGCTGTCCATCTTCAGCGCTTCGATAAACGCTTCCTGCGGGATCTCGACCTTGCCGAACTGGCGCATGCGCTTCTTGCCGGCTTTCTGCTTCTCGAGAAGCTTGCGCTTGCGGGTGGCGTCGCCGCCGTAGCATTTTGCCGTGACGTCCTTGCGCAAAGCGCGGATCGTCTCTCGCGCGATGATTTTCGCGCCGATCGCCGCCTGGACCGGGATCTGGAACATGTGCGGCGGGATCAGCTCCCTCAGCTTTTCCACCATCGCCCGGCCGCGGCTCTCGGCCCGGTCGCGGTGGACGAGCATCGAGAGCGCGTCGACCGGCTCGCCGTTGACCAGAATGGACATTTTCACCAGGTCGCCCGGGCGGTAGTCGATCAACTGGTAGTCGAAGGAGGCGTAGCCCTTGGAGATGGACTTGAGCCGGTCGTAGAAGTCGAACACCACCTCGTTCAGCGGCAGCTCGTACACGACCATGGCCCGCTTGCCTACGTAGTTGAGGTCGATCTGCGCGCCGCGCCTGTCCTGGCAGAGTTTCAGGGTCGCGCCGAGGTAGTCGTCAGGGGTCAAAATGGTCGCCTTGATCCATGGCTCCTCGATCTCGGCGATCTTGACCGGATCGGACATGTCGGCCGGGTTGTGGAGCTCGATCGTGGTGTTGTCGGTGCGCTTGATGCGGTAGATGACCGAGGGGGCGGTGGCGATCAGGTCGAGGTTGAACTCGCGCTCGAGCCGCTCCTGGATGATCTCGAGGTGGAGGAGGCCGAGGAAGCCGCAGCGGAAGCCGAAACCGAGCGCGGCAGAGGTTTCCATTTCGTAGGAAAAGCTCGCGTCGTTGAGGCGGAGCCTTCCCATCGCGGCGCGCAGGTCCTCGAAGTCGGCGGCGTCGACCGGGAAGAGGCCGCAGAACACCACCGGCTGGGCCGGCTTGAAGCCGGGCAGCGCCTCCGCCGTCGGGCGCTTGTCGTCGGTGATCGTGTCGCCCACCCTCGTGTCGGCGACCTGCTTGATCTGGGCGGTGATGTAGCCGACCTCGCCCGGGCCGAGCTGGTCCGTCTCCGTCATCTTGGGGCGGAACACCCCGATCCGGTCGACTTCGTAAGCCGCGTCCGCGCCCATCATGCGGATGCGCAGGCCCTTCTTGATGAACCCGTCGAGCACCCGGACCAGCACTACGACCCCGAGATAGGCGTCGTACCAGGAGTCGACGAGGAGGGCCTTCAGCGGCGCCGTCTCGTCGCCCTTGGGCGGCGGCAGACGGGTGACGATCGCCTCGAGCACGGCGTCGATGTTGAGGCCGGTCTTGGCCGAGATCGGCACGGCTTCAGAGGCGTCGAGGCCGATCACCTCCTCGATCTGCTCCTTGATCCGGTCCGGCTCGGCGGCCGGCAGGTCAATCTTGTTGAGCACGGGGACGATCTCATGGCCCGCGTCGAGCGCGTGATAGACATTGGCGAGGGTCTGCGCCTCGACCCCCTGGCTCGCGTCGACCACGAGCAGCGAGCCCTCGCAGGCTGCGAGCGAGCGCGACACCTCGTAGGCGAAGTCGACGTGCCCGGGCGTGTCCATCAGGTTCAGGATGTAGGTCTTGCCGTCCTTGGCCTTGTATTCGAGGCGGACGGTGTTGGCCTTGATGGTGATGCCTCGCTCGCGCTCGATGTCCATGGAATCGAGCACCTGCTCGACCATGTCGCGTTCCGCCACGGTCCCGGTCTGCTGGATCAGCCGGTCGGCGAGCGTCGACTTGCCATGGTCGATATGGGCGACGATGGCGAAGTTGCGGATATTGTCGATCGGGTGGGCGGTCATGGGCAGCGGGGATAGCAGGGAGAACGGGGGAAGGGAACGGATTTCGGCAAGGCGGAACTTCCTCCGCCAGCCGCCGTTGGCGGTCCCTGGTTCATCCTTCTTCCCTAAGCGCTTTCAGATCATTGAGCCTGTGCGTCCAGAACGCGAGCATGACGTTCAACCACGCGCCCACCTCCGTGAGCGGACGCGGATCGAGGTGGTAGACCCGCTCGCGGCCACGCTTCTGCGCGCACACGAGGCCGACGGCGCGCAACAGCGCGAGATGCTCGGATACGGCCGCACGGGCGATCGGCATCCCTTGGCCGAGCTCGGAGGCCGTTTTTGGTCCGGCGCGCAGCGCCATCAGGAGCTGTCTCCGTGCGGGATTGGCGAGCGCGCCGAACACGTCCGGCGCCCCAGCCGAACCTTCTGCTGCGTCCCGTCCCGTCATCCGAAACCGCTCCCTTTCCAGCTGGCATTCATGCCGGACTTTTCCGACATATTCCACCATCCTTCCCCCCGAACGCCGCCGCCAGAAGCCCGAAGAGAAGCCGGTCGCCAACGCCATCCGTCTGTAAGTGCGAAGCTTTTGACGTTCCACCCGACCTTCTTATCCTTTCGTTCGAGGCCTCCAATTTCGGTGCTGCGGGCGTTGCGCGCCTTGGGGGCCTATGGTACCTGACCGCCGTCTCGCGGCCGGGGGCTCCCTTGAACGCGCGGCAGGAACCTCTCAGGATCGCGCAGAAAACGTTCAGGCTATTTGGCGGACGTCGGGGCGCATCCCGTCCCGAAGGGATGATCGGACCTTGGCCGAAGACAGCGATACCGTTTCTGGCGTATCGGGGCGTTACGCGTCTGCTCTGTTCGCCCTCGCCCAGGAGCGCGTTGAGACCGCCGCTGTGGCGGACGCGCTCAATAAGCTCGACGATCTGATCGCTACGAGCCCCGATCTCGGGCGGCTTGTCCGCAGTCCGGTGTTTTCCGCGCACGATCAGATTAAGGCGCTCGACGCGATTCTCGCGCGGGACGGGATTACTGGGACCGCCGTCAACTTCGTGCGGCTCGTCACAACCAAGCGTCGGCTCTTTTTCCTCCGCCAAATGATCGCCGACTATCTCAAGCTCTACGACGCGAGCCGCGGCGTGACGCGCGCGGAAGTCACCAGCTCCTCCGCGCTCTCCGGCGAGAACCTCGCCACGCTCAAAGACCAGCTCAAGGCCGCCTCGGGTGGCCGCGACGTCCAGCTCAACGTCAAGGTTGACCCCTCGATCATCGGCGGCCTGATCGTCAAGCTTGGCTCGCGCATGGTCGACGGCTCGCTCCGCACCAAGCTCAACGCAATTCGCCTAGCCATGAAAGAGGTCGGCTGATGGACATCCGCGCCGCAGAAATTTCTTCGATTCTCAAGAGCCAGATCGCCAACTTCGGCACCGAGGCGGAAGTCACCGAAGTCGGCCAGGTCCTGAGCGTCGGCGACGGCATCGCCCGGGCCTACGGCCTCGATAAGGTCCAGGCCGGCGAGATGGTTGAGTTCGAGAACGGCGCCCGCGGCATGGCGCTGAACCTCGAGGCCGACAACGTCGGCATCGTGATCTTCGGCACGGACCGCGAGATCAAGGAAGGCCAGACGGTCAAACGCACCGGCGCGATCGTCGACGTGCCGATCGGCAAGGAGTTGCTCGGCCGCGTCGTCGACGCGCTCGGCAATCCGATCGACGGCAAGGGCCCGATCAACGCCGCCAAGCGCGCCCGCGTGGACGTCAAGGCGCCCGGCATCATTCCGCGCAAGTCGGTCAGCGAGCCGATGGCGACCGGCCTCAAGGCGATCGACGCCATGATCCCGATCGGCCGCGGCCAGCGCGAGCTGATCATCGGCGACCGCCAGACCGGCAAGACCGCCATCGCGCTCGACACCATCCTCAACCAGAAGCCGCTCAACGGCGC
>NZ_JBKQOT010000841.1:0-10625 GCF_052145395.1 Roseiarcus sp. | reverse complement strand
ATACCCTCAATTCGAATGACTCGGGCCACTAGCACGACGAATTGAAGGCGCGGCAGCCGGACGGCTGCAGGCGCCGCGGTGAGCGCAACGACAATGGCCTGCCCCAGCAGGCCGAGCACGGGTGTCTAGCGGCGGCGAAACGCGGAGGGAAACGGAAACCGGCTATTCGGCGGCGGCCAACCGTTCGCCGGCGCGAAGAAACCGTTCTGGATCAACCGGTTCTCCATCGATCCGCACCTCGTAATGGAGGTGCGGCCCGGTCGCACGGCCGGTGGCGCCGAGCCGTCCGACGACGGCCCCTTTGTCGACCTCCTCGCCTTCGTCGACCAGCACCTGGGACAGGTGGGCGTAGCGGGTCGCGAGGCCCGTCCCATGATCGATCTCGACCATCAAGCCGTAGCCGCCGATCGGTCCCGCGTGGACGACACGGCCGGCGCCGGCGGCACGGATCTCCGCGCCATAGGCCTGCAACAGATCCACGCCCGCGTGGAGGGCGGGGCGGCCGAGAAACGGATCGATGCGATAGCCGAAGGGGGACGCGACGGCCATGTCTCCGGCCAGCGGCTTGCCGAGCGGCACATAGGCCATCAGCGCCCTGAGCTTCTCGGCCAGCTCCACGTCGCGCGCGGCCCGCGCGGCGGCGCGATCGAAGGCGGAGGCGCTGGGACCCGCGTCGAGCGGCTCGAACGGACCGCCCATCGGCGGGGACAGCTTGCGGTCGGCGAGTTTTTTGGCGTCGAGGCCCGCGTCGGCGAGAATCGCCGCGTCGCGATCGGCGGCCCCCGCGGCGGCGCGGTCGACGGCGGCGAGCGCCGCCATCTGGCCGGCCGCGATCCGGTCGAGGGAGCGATCGACGAAGGCGAGCCGGGTCTCGGCATCGAGATCGGGGTTCGCCGCGAGCGCCGCAAAGCTCGGCGCCGGCGCACGGCTCGAGGCGCCGAGCGGGTCGAGGGACGCGTGGGGCGGCGCCGGTGCCGAGGGGGCGTAGGCGCGAATGCCGCCGAGGTCCGCAGGGCCGGCCGGGCGGGTCGCCGCGGGGCTCCTGGGGCCAAAGCTCTCGATCGCATGAAGCGCGTCCGCATCGAGGGGACCGGCGATCGGCGCCGCGCCTCGCGCGGCCTGCCCGGCGAGCGCGACAATTGCGGCCGAGCGTTTCTCCATCCGGGCCTGACGGGCGACGACTCCGGTGATGCGCGCCTCGAGCGCGTCCGCCTCGGCAGGCCGAGAGCGTTCCGCTTCGTCGGCCCGGTCGCGGGCGTCGGGTTCGGCCGCCCGCAGAATGATTGAGTCGCCGAGACGGGCGCCGCATGCGAGCTCGAGCGCGCCCGCCGCTCCGAAGCCGACCGACAGGGGCGCGAGCGCCAGGAGCGCCCACAGCGCGGCGGGGGCGAGCGTCGCGGTGCGGATCGAATCGCCGCGCGAGATCGAGACGAAATAGCGAGTGGTCGGCAGCCCGGGCCGTTCGTGGACTTCCAATTGGCGCATGAACCCGCTCCCGCCGCGTGGATATGCGGGCGACCGCAGGCCGAGTGAAGCTGATTAAGGTTAATTCATCGGAAACGCTGAGAAAGGCCGCTTCGCCCCGGCCTTTTTCGTCGGCCAGCGCAAGCGCTCACATCGCCTTCACCGCGGCCAGCACTTCTTCGGCGTGCTTGGGCACCTTGACCTTTCGCCAGATTTTGGCGATCCGGCCGTCGCGGCCGACGAGGAAGGTTGTGCGCTCGACGCCGAAATATTTCCGGCCGTACATGCTCTTTTCCTTCCACACGCCGTAGGCCTCGATCGCCGACCGTTGCGGATCGGACGCGAGCGAGACGGCAAGGTCGTGCTTGGTTATAAACTTATCGTGGCTGGCGACGCTGTCGGGCGAAACGCCGATCACGACGGCGCCGGCTTCGTCGAATTCCGGCTTCAGCCCGCTGAAGGCGATCGCCTCGGCCGTGCAGCCCGACGTGTCGTCCTTCGGATAGAAATAGACGACGATCGGCTTTCCCCTGAGGTCAGCGAGACGCGCCTTGCCGCCGCCGTCGGTCGGCAGCGTGAAATCCGGGGCGGAATCGCCCTCGTCGAGTTCTTTTGCCATGTCGCCCTCGTTCTGTCTCAATATGGTTTCAATGCCAAAGCAGGATCGGCTGCGACGCTCAGGTTGACCTGCCGTCCGGAGCGTTTCAAGCGCGCCGCCGTCTGTGTCTGGGGAAAGCGGCCGGGACGCTGACACATCGGCGTCAAACGCGGGTATATCCGCTCGCCCGCAGGAGAGGATCGTCTTCGTTTGTTCGGTTGGCTTGGGGTCGGACATCGCGCGCGCGCCCGGGCCGCCATGCAACGCATGGTGGACAGCGCGGACGGCGCGCGTCTGCCCGTCTGCAGGCGAAGCGCCGGCGCGCCACGGCGGCTCCGCCACGTCGCCATCCATCTCGTGGAGGCGTTCGGCCTTCTGGGGCTCGTCGCAGTCGCGCTCCTGGCGTTCCGGCTGTCGAGCGGACCGATCTATCTCGAATGGCTGCACGACCAGATCGCCTCGAGCCTTCAGGAGCGCGTCGGCGACGGCTTTTCGGTGGAGCTTGGCCCGACCTACGTGATGCACGACGCCTGGGGAATCGGACTCGGATTCCGCAAGCTGACGCTGCGCGATCGCAAGGGCCGCCCGGTGCTGTCGGCGCCGCGCGGCCAGATTGGCGTCGATCCGTTCGTCGCCTTTCTCGGCCAGGTCAAGGTGCGGCGGCTTGAACTCGACGACCTCGGCCTTCGGCTCAGGGTGGCCGCCGACGGCTCGCTCTCCATCGCAGCGGCCGGCGACGAGGCCGCCGCGCCGATCGCGCTGCCGAGCAACGGCTCCGGGCTGGAGAGCCTGAACATCGCCACGCTCGTGCGGGCGGGCGCGGAGGCGATGGCCGGCGCGAGCCAAGCGCTCGACCGGCTCACGGTCGCCAACGCGCGCTTCGAGATCGACAACGAGGCCACCGGCCGCTCGGTGAGCTACCGCGATTTCAACCTGGTTTTCGATCGCACCGGCGACGAGGCGAACGCGCGCCTGATGGCGACCGGGCCGGCGGGGCGTTGGACGATGCAGGCGCGGGCGGCGGTCGGCGCCGAACCGAGCCTCGCGCTCGAGGCCCACGACGTCAGCCTCGCCGACCTCGAAACCTTCGACAAGAAGCCGCCGCCGCTGTTCGCCGAGGGGCCGATCGCCTTCAAGTTCGATGCGCGCGTCGCGCCCGGGGGCGCAATCCAGTCGCTGACCGGACGATTCACGATCGGCGCGGGGACGGTGCGGCTCAACAACCCGGACGCCCTGCCGTTCCTGGTCGACGAGGCGTCGGGCGGGATTTCCTGGGATGACGCCTCCAAGCGGGTCGATGTCCGGGATCTCGCCATTCTCGCCGGCGAGACCCATCTGAGCGCTTCGGGCTGGGTCGCGCCGCCTTTCGACGCCTCCGCTCCCTGGACCGCGCGGCTGGAAGCCAAAGGCGCCCGCTTCGGCCCCGAGCGGCGCGGCGAGCGGCCGGTTCCGCTCGACGCCATCGTCGCCGAATTCCGGTTCCTCCCGCTCGAGTCGCGCTTCCTCGTCGACAATCTCTCGGCCAAGGGTCCGACGTTCGACGGCGCGCTCACTGCCGAGGTCACCCCGGACGGCCAACGCGAGCGGCTGAGACTCCGGCTGGACCTGCGGCCCAGCGTCACCCAGGACGCGATCCGCCTGTGGCCGCAGTTCATCAATCCGGACGTTCGCGACTGGGCCTCGCACAACATGCATGGCGGAAAGCTCGAAGGCGTCATGATCGCAAACTGGTCCGCCGATGATCTCGACGCCATGGACCACAAGCGCGCCGTCGCGCCCGACAGCGTGCATGGGACCTTCGCCACCCACGAGGTGGCCGTCGACCTCCTTCCCGGCCTGCCGCCGATGGTTTCGGGCGAGGGTTCAGGGTCGTTCACCGGCCACGTCTTCAAGGTCTCCGCCGACCGCGCGACGATGGACCTGACGCCGACGCGGCGCATCCTTGCCGACACGCTCGTCTTCGAGATCCCGGACACGAGCCCGAGGCCGATCGTCGACGCTTCTGCGAGGGCGCATTTGAGCGGGACCGCCGACGCGCTGGCGGACCTGCTTAGCCGCGAGCCCCTGCGCAAACAGGCGGGAATCCAGATCGACCCAGCGACCGTCAAGGGACAGGCGGAGGGCGAGCTGACGCTCAATCTGAAGCTCGGCAAAACCGCCAAGCTCGAGGACACGCAGTTCCATGCGGCGGGCGCGCTGTCGAATCTGACGCTCGACAAGTTCGTCGGGCCGGAGAAGCTGGATCAGGGCAGCCTGACGTTCGCGGCCGACCGCAACACGCTGACCATGAGCGGCGACGGTGAGCTGTTCGGCTCGGCCGCGCATATCGACGCCTCGCGCGCGCCCGGGGAAGAGGGCTCGGCGACGGTGACGGCGACGCTCGAACAGGCGGCGCGCGCCAAGCGCGGACTGAATCTCGCCTGGCTGGCCGGGCCTTTGCCGATCACGCTCAAGGCCCCGCTCTCGCGGACCAGCGCCGACGTCGAAGTGGATCTCACGCCGGCCGGAGTCGACAATCCCGTTCCCGGCGTCTCGAAGCCCGCCGGCAGGCCCGGCAAGGCGACCTTCCAGATCAAGCCGTCGCCCGAGGGCGCGGCGGTGAGCAACCTCGCCATCGACTTCGGGACGGTCTCGCTGCGCGGTTCGGCCGAGCTTGGCGTGGATGGCGCGATCCAGACGGTGAGGCTCACCCAGGCGCGCGTCTCCCCGGGCGACAGCCTGCAGGCCGACGTGGTCAATGCCGCGAACGTGATCAAGGCGACGGTGCGCGGAACGACGTTCGACGCGCGTCCCCTGATCAAGTCGCTGGCCGATCAGGGGTCGCCGTCGCAGGCGGGGGCGAAAGACTTCGACCTCGACATGAAGGTCGGGACCGTGACCGGCGCCAACAGGCAGTCGATGGGCGGTCTCGAGCTCAATTTCTCGCGCCGCGGCGGCGACGACCGGCTCGCCTTTCTCAGGGGGCGCCTCGGCCAGGGCGTCATTGCCGCGGGACGCGACGGCGAAGGGCCGCTGCGCCTGACCGCAAGCGATGCGGGCGCGCTGGCGAAGTTCGCCGACCTCTACACGCGCATGGACGGCGGCAACCTCGACCTCGTCCTCGAGACGGGAAGCGAGACGAGCTCGGGCACGGCGACGGTGACCAATTTCGCGCTGCGCGACGAGCCCGCGTTCCGGCAGCTCGCCGCGGCGAGTCCCGCCCCCGGGCCGGGCCTGGATCCGCTGCTCGCGCACTTTCAGAAGATGACGTTCGCTTTCGTGCGCTCGCCGGGCGTGCTTGATATCAAGAACGCCGTCATCTACAATCCGAACATGGGTCTGACCACCGAGGGCATCGTCAACTTCGCCCGCAAGACGGTCGACGTTTCGGGGACCTTCATCCCGGCCTACTCCGTCAACAATCTTCTCGGCAACATTCCGCTGGTCGGCGTCCTGCTTGGCGGCGCCCAGAACGAGGGGGTGTTCGGCATCACGTACCGCGCTCAAGGTCCGCTCAACGATCCGAAGCTTACAGTCAATCCGCTGTCGGCGATCGCCCCCGGAATCCTGCGCAAGATCCTCGGGGTCATGGACGGCGCCGTCGGGCGGGGTCCGTTTCCGGGCGAATCGGCGGCCGCGCCCGCGCCGGCGGAGCGATAGTTCGCGGCGCGACTACGTAGTTTCACGAATTGAACGCCGCCGCCGGGGCTGCGAAAGACCCGCCGGCAAAACAATTCCACCTAGGGGAAAGCAATGATCCACGATAAGAAATTCTTGCGCGAGATTGCCAGGGGTCGTCCGGGACCCAGCGAACTTTCGGCCGTCACAACCGTCCGTGCGCTTTGCGACGTCGGAATCGAGACCGTCGTTCTGTCCCAGAAGCTGTTCGACAATACGCATAAGATGCTGCTCAGCGCGGCGACGAACAAGGACGCCAAGGACGTCAGCCGGACGATGTCCGCCTTCTTCTTCTCGTCCTACCGGGACCTCGACGAGAACGTCGAGTCGGTTTCGCGCATCTGGCGGCGCTATTTCCGCGAGGCGGTCTCCAGGGTTGCGTCGGTCTAGGCAGGGTGCGATTGGCCCCCCCAGTCGCCGTGAAGAATGGGAAGGGCGGCGTCTCGCCGCCCACGGAGCGCGAGACGCGCTCCCTCCACGGGAACGCTGCGCGGGTCGCCAAAGCCCGCGTCGTTCGCTACTGCCTGATCGATGGCGTCCTCAGCCTCCGTGCTCGACGCCGACCATGACGTCCGACGCCTTGATCACCGCGTAGGCCTTCTGGCCCTTGGCGAGCTTGAGCGCATCGACGGCCTCGTTGGTGATCGAGGCGGTGAGGATCGTACCCCCGCCGATCTCGATCTCGACATGAGCGGTCGTGGCGCCCTTGTGGATCTCCTTGATCGTGCCGGCGATCTGATTGCGCGCGCTGATTTTCATCGGATGCCCGTTCCTGACGATAGCGGATCGGCCGCTTCCGACGACTGCGTCGGACTCTCTCGGCGTCCATGCCGATCCTAAAGCGCTGGGTTGGAGGTGGGCAAGCGCGCCCGCGCCCTGATCCTCCTGCACGCTCCGTGTCGCGCGGTTGCGTTTGGACCGGCGCCGTCTAGTATGGCGGGATATAGCGGCGGCGCAGCGCGCTTGGGGGACAACAAGCGGGGCGGCGCGGTCTGTCAACGGGTTGCGAGAGTCTGATGAATTGGAAGCACCTGGTCGCCACGGTCGGCGTCGTCGTCGCGACCTTACCGGCCTCCGCGGAGGCGGCGCAAACGAATGTCGCGGTCGCCGCAAATTTCACCGAGCCGGCGAAGGAGATCGCCGCGCTCTTTAAGCAGAAGACCGGAAACGAGGCGGTGCTGAGCTTCGGCGCTTCGGGCGGCTTCTTGACCCAGATCCAGGACGACGCGCCCTATAAGGTGTTTCTGTCCGCCGACGCCGAGCGTCCCAAGGCCGCAGTCGAGCAAGGCTTGGGCGTGGCGGGAAGCGTCGTCACCTATGCGATCGGCAAGCTCGTGCTGTGGAGCAGGGTCGTCGACGTGACCGACGGCGAGGCGACCCTCAAAGCCGGCAAGTTCGCAAAACTGTCGATCGCCAATCCCGCGTCCGCACCTTACGGCGCCGCCGCGATCGAGACGATGAAGGCGCTTGGCGTCTACGACGCGATCCAGCCGAAGATCGTCCAGGGCGCAAGCATCGGTCAGGCCTTCCAGTTCGTCGACACGAAGAACGCGGAACTCGGCTTTGTCGCCCTGTCGCAGACCAAGTTCTCACCGGGCGGGACGAGCTGGATCGTGCCGCAGACGCTCTATACGCCGATCCGCCAGGACGCGGTGCTCCTGAAGAAGGGCGAGAACGACGAGGCGTCGAAGGCTTTCCTGGAGTTTCTGAAGGGACCCGAAGCGCGCGCCATCATCGAGAAATTCGGCTACGCGCTCGATTAGACGTGATGACGTGGGGTCGCGCCGTCTTACCCTCACCCTGCCGCTTCGCGGCTTCCCTCTCCCGATCGGAGAGGGGCGTTCGCTTCCCTCCGGGGGACGGTGGCCGCGTAAGCGGCTGGATGAGGGTGTTCGGCGCGATTCAATCAGGTTTCGTCGCGCCATAAGGAGAATTGTGAACGCGTTCGCTCCCCTCTGGGACCCGGTCAAGCTCACGCTCGAACTGGCGACGATCACGACGCTGGCGCTGCTCGTGATCGCCACGCCGCTTGCCTGGTGGCTGGCGCGTTCGCGCGCCGGCTGGAAGGAGATCGTCGCGGCGGTCGTGTCTCTGCCGATGGTCCTGCCGCCGACCGTGCTGGGCTTCTACCTCCTGGTCGCGCTCGGCCCGTCCGGGCCCGGCGGGGCGATCGCCAGCCTTTGGGGCGCGCGGACGCTCGCCTTCACCTTCTGGGGCCTGGTGATCGGCTCGATCGTCGCTGGGATGCCGTTCGTGGTCCAGCCGATCCGCAACGCCTTCGCCGCGATCGGCGAGCGCCCGATGGAGGTGGCCGCGACGCTGCGCGCCTCGCCCACGCGCGCCTTCTGGACGGTCGCGCTGCCGCTTGCGAGCCCGGGCCTGCTTAGCGGCGCCGTCCTCGGCTTCGCCCATACGGTCGGCGAATTCGGCGTGGTGCTGATGATCGGCGGCGCCATTCCCGGCCAGACCAAAGTCGTGTCGACCGCCATCTTCGACTACGTCGAGACCATACAGTGGCGCGAGGCCAACATCCTCGCCGGCGGCATGGTCGTCTTCGCCTTCGTCGTGATCCTGTCGATGACCTCGATCGAAAAGCGCTTCGCCCGGATGCGCGGATGAGCGCGGAACACACCATCCGCGCCGAGTTCCGCGGAACGCTCGGCAAGTTTGCGCTCGACGCGGGCTTCACCGCGCCGTCCAAGGGCGTGACCGCGTTGTTCGGGCCTTCGGGCTGCGGCAAGACCACGGTGCTGCGCTGCATCGCCGGCCTGAACCGCCTCGCCGACGGCGTCTGCGACATTGACGGCGACGTCTGGCAGGACCGCGACGGCACGTTCCTGCCGACGCACAAGCGGACGCTCGGCTACGTCTTTCAGGAAGCGAGCCTGTTTCCGCACTTGTCGGTGCGGAAGAACCTGCTGTTCGGCGCGCCCCGTGGCGAGGCTGGGCCGCAAAAGAGGGGTGTCGCCTTCGACGAGGTCACGGACCTTCTGGGCGTGACCCCTCTGCTCGATCGCTCTCCGCGCAATCTTTCCGGCGGCGAGCGGCAGCGCGTCGCGATCGGCCGGGCGCTCCTGTCGCAGCCGAAGCTCCTGCTCATGGACGAGCCGCTCTTCGCGCTCGACCGCGTCACCAAGGGCGAAATCCTGCCGTTCCTCGAACGGCTGCGCGACCGGCTGTCGCTCCCGATCGTCTACATCACCCACGACATCGCCGAGGTCGAGCGGCTCGCCGACCAGGTCGTGCTGATGGAGAAGGGCAGGGTGCTGGGGGCGGGCCCGCTCGCCAAGCTGCAGAGCGACCCGTCGCTGCCGCTCGCGATGGCGCGCGACGCCGCCGTCACGCTCGAGTCGACCGTCGAAGCCTACGACGCGGCCTACGGCCTGCTGACGGTCGGGGTCCGCGGTGGTTGCTTCACCGCGCCTTCGGGGCCGGCTTCGGCTGGCGAACATCGGCGCATCCATGTCGTCGCCGGCGACGTGAGTCTTGCGCGCGAACCGCCAGGCCCAAGTTCAATACTCAATATCCAGCCCGGGCGGGTCGTCGCGGCCAAGCTCGTCGACGCCAACACGATGGTCGCCGTCGTGGCTCTCGGGGCGGACGGCGCCGGGGCGCGCCTGCTGTCGCGATTGACGCGCAAATCCTGGGATCAACTCGGGCTCGCCGTGGGCGCGGCCGTTTACGCTCAGGTCAAGGCCGTCGCGCTTAGGCCAGGACGGGGCGAGTTCGATGTGTAGTCAGGCGAACTAAACCCTTCGCGTAGCGGCGTTGATCGCTTCGCCGTCCTCTTTGACAAAGAGGCCAATGCTTGAGTTCGGCAGGATGTCGAGCACCGTCTCCGACGGACGACAGAGCTTGACGCCTTTGGGCGTGACGACGATCGGCCGGTTGATCAGGATCGGGTGCGCCATCATGAAATCGATCAGCTGATCGCCCGTCCATTTGGGGTCGCCGAGGCCGAGTTCGGCGTAGGGCGTGCCCTTCTCGCGCAGGAGCGCCCGAACCGGAATTCCCATCGCGGCGATCAGTTCCTTCAGACGCTCGCGGGTCGGCGGGGTTTTCAGATACTCGATGACGACCGGCTCCTCGCCGCTCGCCCGGATCATCGCCAGGACGTTGCGGGACGTCCCGCATTCGGGGTTGTGGTAGATTGTAATCGTCATGAGCACGCCTCGACAGTGTTGGATTTGGGTTGGCAGACTGAGCCGACGAGCCGAGTAGCGATTGAGCCCGCCGGAGACGGCACGCTCAGCGACTCTGCGCACATCAAGGGCGCGGCGTTCGTGCCGGCGACGGCACAGGGCGCGCGGCCAAATTCACGCCGCTTTCGTACCAGCCCTTCGACCGGTTGACGATCCAGACGATCGACAGCATGACGGGCACCTCGATCAGCACGCCGACGACGGTCGCGAGGGCCGCGCCCGAGTGGAAGCCGAACAGGCTGATCGCGGCGGCCACCGCCAATTCGAAAAAGTTGCTGGCCCCGATCAGGGCAGACGGGCCGGCGACACAATGCTGCTCGCCCGTGGCGCGATTCAGCAGATAGGCGAACCCGGCGTTGAAATAGACCTGGATCAGGATGGGAATCGCCAGCATCAGAATGATGAGCGGCTGCGCCACGATCTCATCGCCCTGGAAACCGAACAGCAGCGACAGCGTCGCCAGCAGGGCGACCAACGATATCGGTTGCAGCGTCGTAAGCAGGCGCGAGAGCGCCTCCGGGCCGCCCGTCGCCAGCACACGCCGACGCACGATCTGCGCCACGATCACCGGCACGACGATATAGAGGACCACGGAAAGCACCAGCGTGTTCCACGGAACGGAAATCGCGGAGAGGCCGAGCAGCAGTCCGACGATCGGCGCGAAGGCGAACACCATGATGGTGTCGTTCAGGGCGACCTGAGTG
>NZ_JBKQOT010000840.1:0-11335 GCF_052145395.1 Roseiarcus sp. | reverse complement strand
AGGAGGAGATCAGCGCGCTCATGGTGCGCCTCGCCCGGGAGGGCTGCCGCGTGCTGCGCCTCAAGGGCGGCGACCCGTTCCTGTTCGGCCGCGGCGGCGAGGAGATCGAGACGCTGGCCGAGCATGGGATTCCCTTCCAGGTCTGCCCGGGCGTGACGGCCGCCATCGGCGCCTCGTCCTACGCCGGCATTCCGCTCACCCACCGGGATCACGCCCAGGCCTGTGTATTCGTGACCGGCCATGGAAAGGACGGGCGAATCGACCTCGACTGGTCCGCGCTCATCCAACCGCGACAGACGGTGGCGATCTACATGGGGCTGCGCAATCTCGAGCCGCTGACGCGCGCGTTCATCGAACACGGGGCGAGCCCGGACCTTCCGGCCGCGATCGTCGACAACGCCACCCGGCCCAACCAGCGCGTCGTCGCCGCAACCCTCGGAACCCTGGCGGCGGAGGCTGCTGCGGCGGCTTTACGAGGTCCGTCGATCGTCATCCTCGGCACGGTCGTCACGTTGCGCGAAAAGCTCGACTGGTATGCGCCCGAGCAGCGCGCACAGGCTCCGTCGTCGTGAGAACGGTTTCATCATTCCGAATCAGTTGTTTTTCGTCGTGGCGCCGGAGAAGGCGTCAAACCTCAAAGCAGGCGGTTCGGATGACGGACAGCGCCTCGATTGCCATTCAAGAGGCCATAGGGCCGTCGTGAAGGAACATCCGGCAGCAGTTCAGCGCCGCGGCCGGATTGGCCGTGTGCAGTTCTCGGATGCGCCTTGCAGTCACGAAGTCTGAAAGAAACCAATCATTAACCATGATGGTCAAGACTCCAGTCCGACGCTGTGTCGGGCCGGGCGAGCCAGACCTGCGTCAAGGGTTGGCGGGGGCTGACGAGCGGTTTCCTCGCGGGCCGGCCCGTCAGCCACCCGCGGGGGCGAGAAACGGCGTCGCGGACGCCCAGCAGGAGAGGCAAGGCATGCCGATTCATTTCGAGGGTCCCCGATTGAAGGAACTGAAGCCCCGCATCATGGTGTGCGGCGTCGGCGGCGCCGGCGGCAATTCGGTCAACAACATGATCGTCTCGGGTCTCACCGGGGTCGACTTCATCGTCGCCAACACCGATGCGCAGGCTCTCGTCTCGTCGCGCGCCGACCGGGTTATTCAGATTGGCCTCCAGGTGACGGAAGGCCTCGGCGCCGGATCGAAACCCGAGATCGGCAAGGCGGCGGCCGAGGAGACGTTGGAGGAGATCCGCGATCACCTTGCCGGCGCGCACATGGTTTTCCTTACGGCCGGCATGGGTGGCGGCACCGGCACGGGCGCAGCCCCCGTCATCGCCAGGGCGGCCCGTGAAATGGGCATCCTTACCGTCGGCGTCGTCACCAAGCCGTTCCATTTCGAAAGCGGCCGGCGCATGAGGGTCGCAGAGGCCGGCATCGCCGAGATGCAGAAGGCGGTCGACACCCTCATCGTCATCCCGAACCAGAACCTGTTTCGCGTCGCCAGCGAAAAGACGACCTTCGCCGACGCCTTCGCGATGGCCGACCAGGTCCTTTGTTCAGGCGTCGCCTGCATCACCGACCTCATGCTGAAGGAAGGCCTGGTCAACCTCGACTTCGCCGACGTCTGCTCGATTATGAGCGAGGCGGGGATCGCGATGATCGGGGCCGGGGAAGCGACAGGAGAGCGCCGCGCGCTGCGCGCCGCCGAAGCCGCGATCGCCAATCCGCTGCTCGACCAGACCTCGATGCAAGGCGCCCGCGGCGTGCTGGTCTCGATCACCGGGAGCAGGGATCTGACGCTCTACGAGCTGGACGAAGCCGCGAGCCGGATCCGCGAGGAGGTCAACGATGAAGCTAATATTATCGTCGGCGCGACGTTTGACGCCGCTCTCGGCGAAGCCATCCGCGTGTCTGTGGTCGCGACGGGCATCGATCGAGCAACCGGGATCGAACCCGGTCAATCTCGAGCCGATCCAGCTTCCCGACCCGGCGCCGAAGCGGTTCCAGACGCAGTCCGGGCGCGTCCGCTCGATGGGCCCACGGAGGTCCAAACACAGCCGCCGCCTGAAGCAGCGGTCATTCCGTTTCCGGACCCGAGCGAGCGGCGCAGGGGCCTCGACGAGGAAACTCGCCCTCTCGCCAATCGTCATCCGTCGTTGCTGGAGAGACTCGGCGTCACGGTCTCAGAAAGATGGCAGGCTCGGCGAGCGTCAGGCTGGCGGTGATCCATCCGGGAAAGAGCGCAGCGAATCCGCGGAAAGTCCCGAGACGTTGGTGGGCCGGGCAGGACTCGAACCTGCAACCAGACCGGCTCGATCGGAATCGGTCGCGAATGTTTGTTCACCGTCAATCGATACCGTTCCGATACTGAATGAGTTAGCGGGCGAGGCCCTGCGGAACGTGGGACGCATGGCCAAGGGACTGGACGCGCAAGGGATGCCTGTTCCGCGCGCTAAAGGCTTTCTCAGAGCCAATTTTTTACGCTTGACGTAAAACATAAAAATTTTATCGTGAGTGCATGATCCTCAGCTACGGTGACAAACGGACCGAAGCTTTTTCGCGCGGCGAATTTGTCCGGGAGTTTCAGGGTTTCGGCCGGCAGGCTTACAAGCGTCTCGAAATTCTGGACGCCGCGACGGGCCTTGAGGATCTGCGGGGCCTCCCCAGCAACCGCCTCGAGGCCCTGAAAGGCGACCGGGCAGGGCAGTACAGCATTCGCTTCAACATGCAGTGGCGAATTTGCTTCGAGTGGCCCCATGACGCGACAGGCCCGTCGAACGTCGAAATCGTGGACTACCACTGAAGGGAGTTTGAACCATGCCGCGCCCCGCCATCCACCCCGGAGAAATCCTAGCCGACGAGCTGGCCGAACTTGGCGTCACGCCGACCGAGCTTTCGCGCCAGATCAACGTCCCGCCCAACCGCGTGACGCAGATCATCCATGGCCGCCGTGGCATTACAGGCGACACCGCCCTGCGTCTCGGGCACTGGTTCGGCACGAGCGCGCAGTTCTGGCTCAATCTCCAAAGCGCCTATGACATCCGCGTCGCCGGGGAACGCGCAGGGCAGGAAATCGAGCGGCTTCCGACGCGGCCCGCAGTTCCGACTGCGGATCAGCCCAAGGAGCCGACCCTGCTTTAAAGATCGGCAGGCCGAGTTCACGGGAAAGCAGTTCGGCGCTCTCACCGCGCAGCAGGCGCAGAACGACTTTACGCTTGCGCACCACCCTTCAGCGCTGCCCCGGCGCCAAGGGGCCGATCACCGGCGCCGCCGCCAAACCAGGCGACATTGGCCCTGTGGGCAGCGTGTACGGGCTGCGCCCGCCCTCGCTGACCACAGGCCATCAACAGCAGCGGGGAACAGTGTTCATTTCGCGGATGTCTGCTACAATTTCGGCGGATATGACCCACAGCGGGGAGACCGGCGTTGAAATATTCTCTGTACGATCTTTCTCGTCGCTCGGTGCTAATTGGCACTGCCTCGCTGCTCGTGAACGGAACCGCCAATGCGCGCCGGGCGATTCCCGACGATAACCTCCTTTATCCTGTCCTAATCACAGTTGAATCCCAGACTGGCGCTCAGAGCTTCGGTTCCGGTTTCTACCTATCAAAAGACGGTATCACTTATCTCGTGACCGCAAAGCACGTATTAATTCCACCGCCATTCAACGGGCAGCCATTTATACCAATAACGTTGAAATGCATGTCGTATTCTAGCAGAATTGTACAAGAGGATCGAATTTATGACACCGCAGCATATACCAATTTAAATGCGCAAGGGTTGATAAAACTATCTCCTGATAGAGATGTTGCGGTTGTGAAACTCGCTTACACGGTCACCACTGCGCAGCCGACCGGGGAACCGAACGCAGCTCCGACCGAGCAACCGGGTGTAAACCCCCAGCCCACTCAACAACCGAGCGGGCCGACCGGGCAAGCAGTGCATCCACCTGCCAATGACAGCGCAGCACGGCCGCAATCGACGTATTTGCAGTTTTACGAGGGATTTATAGTATCTAGCGAGAAATCCGCCAACATGCGTACGGCTACCGTTGATTTAATTAAGCGATACGCAGATGTTCTAGTCGGTAATGACACGATTGTGTATGGTTATCCTCGGTCTTTGGCGCTAGACGTTTCGACCGCACAGCTTGACTTATTGCAGCCCCTACTGCGGCGCGGACTAATTGCCGGTGTAAATGATAAGAATAAGACAATTATTCTCGATTCTGCGTCATATCGGGGGAATAGTGGTGGCCCAGTTATTGAAATTGAACAAGATAATTTATGATAAAACTTCGAGTAATTGGTGTTGTTTCCCAATTCGTTCCGCTACGAGAAGGTTCTGAGGACTTCTTTCTCCAGTCTAATTCAGGGTACTCGATAATCGAGCCGATGGACGCAATCCTAGACTTGGCACAATAGTAAAAAACTTGCGCGGGCAATCAGGGAGCGCCTGACCGAATCGCCCTTGGCGATCGGATGCGGTCAACGAGCTATCGGTGGGTGAAACGGTGGGGCCGGAAACGGACAGATCGGTAAACCCCGGAAAGTCCTTGCGGGCGCTGATGGGCCGGGCAGGACTCGAACCTGAAACCTGACCGTTTTGAGCGGCCGGCTCTAACCATTGAGCTACCGGCCCTATAGGGGCGCGCCTCGACGGCATAAAGCGCAAAACGCCCCGGGACGCAATGCAGGCGGTCAGCCTGACAGAACTCGTCGCTAAAGCATACGCGTTGCGGACAAAAGATTGCAAAAATCAGGCTACCACGATATCATCATTGTGATTAACAGAAAAGTCTCGCCCGGCCGGTCGCGCGGGCGAAGGAGGCGTGCGGCCAAACTGGACGCGGCGTCGTTTCCGAATCGGATAAAGTGACCGTTTTCGGCGCCGAAGCCACTGAAATCGTTCAAGCGCTGCCAGAACCGCCGGACGAATTCGGAGGGCGGGCAATCGCGCGGCAACCCCGTTGAAAGCGCTCGAAACGGACGCGCAAAAGGTTGGGAACGCAACGACAGGGCGGACGGCCTTAACTTCGCCACCGAAGTCGTCTTCTTCCGCATCCTGTGATAGGCCATTTGGGATCAATGGGGCAGTCGAGGCGATGACGGCGAGCGCCGAAAGCATGGAGCGCGCGGCGGTCGCCGGAGGGCGCGTTGGGGCGCGGCGGGTGGCGATGTCGCCGCCGCCCGATCGGGAGCGGCTGTTCGCGGCCGCGAGGCGGCGCTCGGCGCGCGTGCGGTTTCTGCGCTGGGCGATCCTCGCGGGCGTCTTTGGCGCGGTGGCCGGGATGACCGCGATCGCCGTCTTCGACCCGTTCGGGCCGAAGTTCGGCTCGCTGAGCTTTTCCAACGTGTCGCTCGATGGGACCAAGATCGCAATGGCCAAGCCGCGGCTCGCGGGATTTCGCAGCGACGGGCAGCCGTATGTCCTCACCGCTGAACGGGCGCTGCAGGACATGAAGCATCCGACCGTCGCAGAACTGCAGAATCTTGTTGGGGATATGGGAATGACCGGGGGCGAGACGACGCGCCTGACGGCGGACGCCGGGGTCTACGACAGCGTCGCCCAACGGATGAAGATGAGCGGGAACGTCAAGATCGACAACGCCCGCTTCGAGGTGCGGTTGCGGAGCGTGGATATCGACTTTAAGACGGGCCTCTATCGCAGCGACGAGCCGGTCGAGGTTCACATGGACGACGGCACGACCGTTGTCGCCGACCGTGCGACGGCCCAGAACAACGGCCAGGAGCTGATCTTCGAAGGGCGGGTCAGGACCAACATGATTCCGCGGGGCGAGGCTCCCGTCGAGGCTGAGACGAAGAGGGCCAATCCATGATCGACGCCCGCGCCCTTCTGATCGGGACGCGTCTTCTGGCTTTTGCGCTGGCGCTCGGCGCGCTGGGGGCCGAGGCGGCGACCAAACCGACAAGCCCCCCGCCGCAAACGTCGAGCCCGATTCAGATTCTTCCGGGAACGGGCTCGAAGGAGCCCATCTCAATCGACGCCGACAAGCTTGTCTATTTCGACAAGGAGCAGAAGGCCATCTACTCGGGGAACGTCGTCGTCATTCAGGGCGACACCAAGATGACCTGTTCGGTGATGACGGTCTATCTCGATCGCGCGCCGACCCCGGCCGCAAACACCCAGGAGGCGGACGCGAAAGGGGCGACCGCGCCTGCGGGCGGGCAGGGGCCGTCGCAGAACTCGGGCATCAAGCGGCTCGAGGCGGCGGGACCGGTGACGGTCGTTTCCAAGACGCAGGTCGCCACCGGCGACAACGCAACCTACGACAAGATGCAGGACAAGGTGTTCCTGATCGGCCATGTCACCTTGAGCGACGGCCAGAACGTCACCAAGGGCGACAAGCTGACCTACGACCTCAAGACCGCCCAGGCCACGATCGACACCAACAAGTCCGGGCGGGTTCATGGGCAGTTCACGCCGAGCAGCGGCGCCGAACCGGCGAAGCCTAAATAAGGGGCCCCGATGCCGGAACAGCCTCGGCCGCCTGAGCAGACCAACGCGAGCGCATTCCCGTGACCGACGACCTTTTGCGCGAGGAAGCAGACGCGCGCCGATCCCGACGGCTCGCCGCGAGGGGGCCGACGCCGTCAGACAGCGCAGCCAGGAGGGCCGCCGAGGGGCAGGGTCAGCTTGCGGTCCACCATCTCGGCAAGGGATATCGGGGCCGGATGGTGGTCGAGGACGTCAGCATATCCGTGCGACGGGGCGAGGCGGTCGGCCTGCTCGGCCCGAACGGCGCCGGGAAAACCACCGTTTTTTACATGATCATGGGCCTTGTGACCCCGGACAAGGGAACGATCGAACTCGACGGCCATGATGTGACCGCCTTGCCGATGTTCCAGCGGGCGCGGCTCGGGATCGGCTATCTGCCGCAGGAGGCTTCGATTTTCCGCGGCCTCAATGTCGAGGACAACATCCGGGCCGTGCTCGAGGTCAACGAGTCCGATCGCGCCGCGCGCGAGGCGACGCTGGAATCGCTTCTCGACGAGTTCGACATCGCGCGCCTGAGGAAGGCGCCGTCGATTGCGCTCTCCGGCGGCGAGCGCCGGCGCTGCGAAATTGCGCGCGCCCTCGCGGGCAAGCCGTCCTTCATGCTGCTCGACGAGCCCTTCGCAGGCATCGATCCGATTGCGGTCGGCGACATTCAGGATCTGGTGCGCCATTTAAAGGGCCGCGGCATTGGGGTCCTGATCACCGACCAC
This sequence comes from Roseiarcus sp., assembly GCF_052145395.1. Classification (NCBI taxonomy): domain Bacteria; kingdom Pseudomonadati; phylum Pseudomonadota; class Alphaproteobacteria; order Hyphomicrobiales; family Roseiarcaceae; genus Roseiarcus; species Roseiarcus sp. The sequence continues at coordinate 4,113 of NZ_JBKQOT010000840.1, read as the reverse complement.
AATGTCCGCGAAACGCTCGGGTTGATCGACAGGGCCTACATCATCCACAGCGGCCACGTGCTGACGGAGGGGCCGCCGGACGCGATCATCGCCCATCCGGACGTCCGGCGCTTCTATCTTGGCGAGGATTTTCGCATGTGAAGCTCGCGGACGGCCCTATTCGGCCGTCATTCGTCTTCGCCGAAGCGGCCGGCCACCAGTTCCGTGAGGGCGTCGAGCGCCTCTTGCGCTTCGGCGCCCGACGCCGAAACCGTGATGGTCGAACCAAGGCCGGCGCCGAGCGTCAGGATCCCCATAATGGAATCGCCGCCGACGGTCTCTCCGCAGCGCGTCACTTTGATGTCGGCGTCGTATCGGTCGACGCACTGAACGAACTTCGCGGTGGCCCGGGCATGCAGGCCCTTGCGATTGACGATCTTCATCTCCCGGGACAATGCTCCGGGAAACTCGGGGAGGAACGGGTCGCAATCGTCGGAATTCAGGTCCTTCATTTTCCGGCGAGAACCTTGCTGGCGATCGTGATGTACTTCCGTCCAGCCTCGCGAGCCTCAACGACCGCATGGTCGAGATCGGACGTGTCCCGCATCGTCGCCAATTTGATCAGCATCGGGAGATTGACGCCGCAGATCACTTCGATCCGGCCGCCGTCCATGACGGAAATCGCCAGATTGGAGGGCGTGCCGCCGAACATGTCGGTCAGGATGACCACTCCCGCGCCGTCCTGAACTCGGGAGGCCGCGTTGAGGATGTCGGAGCGCCGCTGCTCCATGTCGTCGTCGGGGCCGATCGTGATGGTCTCAAGCTGAGACTGCGGTCCCACGACGTGCTCAAGGGCCGCCCGAAAGCCAGTTGCAAGCTGGCCATGGGTCACAAGGACCATTCCGATCATCAAATATCCATCACTCGTCCGGCTCGGGCCTCCGGCGTCGTTGAGGCCATCCGCAAAGTCGCAAGCTTCTTATTTTTGTGCACTGCGGCGCAATGTTCAAGCGAAATTCCGCGTCTTTCGCCTCTCTCACCGTCGAGTGCGTCTAACTGCTGATCGACCGACATCGCGTGATCGGCGGCGCTGGCGCTGGAGTTCAGCGCAAGCCTCGGCATGCCAACGCCGCCGAGCGTTGTTTCGTCCGGCTCGGGCGGCCAGCGCGGCCAGCTTCGGCTCAGTCCGCTCAGTTCGACGACGAGCCTGATCACCGCGATCGGTTCGCTCGGCGCCGACTGCACTCCGGCTGCTCGGCGTTCGACAAGCCCGGCCATGTGCGGCGCGCCAGACGCGATCAGCCGGCCGCCGGCTGCGCGAACCCAGACCCGATCGTCGCCGATCAGAGCTCCGAACCGTCCCTTAAGCCTCGCCCGAGCCAGCAGGGCCAGCGCGAGCGCGCTCTTGCCAGATCCCGAAGCCCCGAGGATGACGACGCCGCTTTCACCATACACGACCGCCGTGGCGTGAATGCCGATTCCGAGGCTTGCATCGCCGGTCATGGGGAATAGGCCGGCAATTCAACCACGAATCGCGCGCCCACGCCGTGGCGCACGGACTCTTCAGCTTCGCCGAGGCCCGTCCCGGACTTGGCCTCGGCTTGCCGGTTCGCGGCCCAGATCCGTCCGCCGTGCGCCTCGACGATCTGTCTCGAGATCGAAAGGCCAAGGCCGGAATTCTGGCCAAACCCCTGACTTGGACGATCGGTGTAGAAGCGCTCGAAAATTCGTTCGAGGGCGTGGGGAGGAATGCCCGGCCCGTCGTCGTCAACCGTGATGACGACCCGTTCGTTCGGCGCCTCATCTCCGGACGATGTCGCCGGCCTCGCAAGGGTGACCCGAACGCTTCCGCCTTGTTCGGAGAAAGAGCAGGCGTTGTCGATCAGGTTCGTCACAACCTGTGCGAGGCGTGAGTCGTGACCGAGCACCAAAAAGGCCTCGGGATGACGGCCGCGTCTCGCCTCGATCGAAAGCATGATCCGAGTCCCGTTGGCGCGCGGCGAATCCTGCGCCATCAACACGACCGTTCGCAGGAGGGCCGCGACGTCGACGGGATTGGCCTCGCCGCGGGCAAGCTCCGCATCGAGGCGCGAAGCGTCGGAAATGTCAGAGATCAACCTGTCGAGGCGCCTGACGTCATGCTGCATCACCGCGATCAACCGGTCGCGCGATTGACCCGTGTTCACCCGGGGCAAGGTCTCGAGGGCGCTGCGCAGCGAGGTGAGCGGGTTCTTCAATTCATGGGCGACATCGGCGGCGAAGCTTTCGATGGCGTCGAGGCGGCTGTACAGCGCCATGGTCATTTCCCGCAATGCCCGCGAGAGATGTCCGATCTCGTCAGTTCGGGAAGTGAAGTCGGGGATTTGCTGCCGAGAGCGGATCCCGCGCCGGACCCGCTCGGCGGCGGTCGCAAGCCGTCGCACCGGCTCCGCAATGGTGTTGGCGAGGGACAGCGACAAAATGAGCATGACCGACGCGAGCACGACGAAGAAGCGGAAGATCGCCCAGCGCTCCGAGGCGATGACGCGGTCGATGTCTCCGCCCTGGGTGGAGAGCTGGAGCACGCCGCGCGTCGCCATCATGTATTGGATAGGAACCGCGACCGATACCACAGTCTCGCCCTCGTTATTGATGCGGGTGGCGCTTTCGGTTCTGCCTTTCAGCGCTGCGGACACCTCCGGGACAGTCTTACCGTCGACGAGCCAGGGGTTCTCCGGACGTGGCGCCGAGGGCGCCGCAAAGAAGTTCCGAACCGCCCCGGCAAGCCGGTCGATGAGGCCGCGCCGCTCGGCGGAGTCGGGAAGGTCGGAACGGACCACGACGCCGTGCGCCGAAAGCGAACGCGAATCCAGCAGCAGCCTGCCGTCGCTGTCATAGATGCGCGCGCGTGTATGGGTCGGCGTGACGAGGCGATGAAGAACCGGCCCGACGCGTTCCGGGTTGATGGAAAACTGGATCGACTCCTCATCGCTCTGTGAAGGGGCGGCAGTCTGTCCTGGCGCGAGCTGCAAGAGTTTGTCCGGATCGATGGTGATCGCGTCGGTATCGACGCCGGCGGATGCTGCGACCGCCGCCGCGATGATATCCGCCTGAGTGGTCAGACTTTGCTCGCGCGCCGCGATGATGTCCGCGCGGAACTGATTGAGCAGCAGGAACCCGATCATCAGCACGACCAGGCCGCCCAGGTTCAGCACCACGATCCGGCGGGTGAGGGACGAGGAAAAGCGTCCGGTCAGGAAACGCCAGACAAAACGCGACCGCGCACGCAGCCATTGCCGGCGGCTCCGCTGCGGCGAGCCGGCGACGGTCCGTTCGCGACTGACTCCTGCGGTCATGAGCCCGGCTGAGCCGCCTATCCTTCCTTGAACCGATAGCCGACGCCGTACAGCGTCTCGATCATTTCGAATTCCGGCTCGACGACCTTGAACTTCTTCCGCAGGCGCTTGATGTGGCTGTCGATCGTGCGGTCATCGACGTAGACTTGGTCGTCATAGGCCGCGTCCATCAGTGCATTGCGGCTCTTCACCACGCCCGGGCGGGTGGCGAGCGCCTGAAGGATCAGGAATTCCGTCACCGTCAGCGTGACCGGCGTGCCGTCCCAGGTGCAGGTGTGGCGCTCGGGGTCCATCTTGAGTCGGCCGCGCTCCAGGATCTTGGCTTCGGTCTCTTTTTGGGTCGCCGCATCCTTTGGACTGGAGCGTCGCAGAATCGCTTTGACCCGTTCGACTAGGAGGCGCTGCGAGAACGGTTTTCGGATGAAATCGTCGGCGCCCATCTTGAGGCCGAACAACTCGTCGATCTCCTCGTCCTTCGAGGTGAGGAATATGACCGGAAGGTCCGACTTCTGCCGCAGACGGCGAAGCAGCTCCATTCCGTCCATGCGCGGCATTTTGATGTCGAAAATCGCCAGGTCGGGCGGGTTCGATTTCAGCCCTTCGAGAGCGGTCGCGCCGTCGGTATAGGTCTGGATCCGATAGCCCTCCGCTTCCAGCGACAGCGAGACGGAGGTGAGAATGTTGCGGTCATCGTCGACCAAGGCGATTGTGGGCATGAGGCTCCCGTTTCCTTCGAATCGCGCCGCCGCCCGGGGCGCTGCGGCGCGGTCGCACCATCATAACCGTTCGCGGCTGAAAT
>NZ_JBKQOT010000839.1:0-4976 GCF_052145395.1 Roseiarcus sp. | reverse complement strand
CGAGAACACCCCCGTCGCATAACCGTACACCAGCACCCCCAACAGCTTTCCCGGATGGTGCGCCGCCGACCCAGCGCCCCGATAAGCGCCCACCATCGCGCGCAGATCGAGCCCCTCGATCCCCTCGACAACAAAACGCGCCAGATGCCGCTCCGGCAGCCACTCGTCCACCGACGGCGGCCAAACGCCCGGAAGCAGTGATTCGCGGAGCCCTGCTATCGGCCCGCGGTGTCTCGCGTCGGACATCTTTCGGACCTCACGTCCCTCGGGGCTTGGCTCGCGACGTCGGCGCTGCGCCCGCCGGGTCCTCCGGCCAGAAGTGTCGCGGATAGCGGCCGCGAAGGTCCGAGCGCACCGCGGCCCAGGAGCCGCGCCAGAAGCCCGGCAGGTCGCGGGTGATCTGGATCGGCCGATGCGCCGGCGAGAGGAGATGCAGGGTCAGCGGTATCTTTCCGCCCGCGACCGTCGGGTGCTCCGCGAGGCCGAACAACTCCTGCACGCGCAGCGCGATCGACGGGCCGCCCTCGGTTTCGTAGTCGATCGACGCGGCGTTGCCGGTCGGCGCGTGGAAATGGGTCGGCGCCTCGGCGTCGAGGCGGCGCGCGAGGTCCCAGGGTAAAAGGGCGTGCAGCGCGTTCGAAAGATCGTCGGCCCCGATCTGGTCGAGGCGGGTTTTTCCGACGAGGAACGGCGCGAGCCATTCGGGATCGGCGGCGAGCGCCTCGTCCGACAGGTCCGGCCAAGCGTCGCCCTCGGCGCGGCGGACGAACAGCACGCGATCGCGCCACTGCTTGAGCGCCTTGCTCCACGGCAGCCGGCCGACTCCCAGCGCCAGCACGCCGCGCGCCAGCGCCGTGGCGCTCGCTTCGTCCGCCGGAACCGCTAGCGTCTGCTCGGCGAGCGTCAGCGCCCCGAGCCGCCGGCGGCGACGCGCCCGCAACGAGGTCGACGCGCGGTCGAACAACAGCTCATCCGCCGTCTCGATCGAAGGCCCTGTGACCGCCTCGATGTCGGCTGCGCTCAGCGGGGCGGCGAGCAGAATGCGCGCCGAGGCCGCGCGTCCGACGACCTCCCCGATCGCGAGATAGGGCTCGCCGGCGAGCGGATCGTGCGGATCGAGCGCCGCCGCACGCCCGTTGGCCATGAGGAACTCGCCGCGCTTTCCGCGCGCCATGGCGATGCGGTCCGGGTAGGCCGAGGCGAGAAGGGCGCCAGGGAGACCCTCACCCCCAGCCCCTCTCCCCGAGGGAGAGGGGAGCGCGCCCTTCTCCCCCAGAGACAAGGGGACCGAAGGCCGGGGGAGCGCCTCCGCCGCCCTCTGCGCCAGCGCCCGCGCCAGCCGCCGCGCATCGTCGGCGCGCTGCGAGCGGTCGCGGCGGAAGGCTTCGAGGCGTGTCGTCAGGTCGACCGCGTCGCCGCCGAGGCCGCGCTCGGTGATGAGCACCGCGATCTCGGCGGCGGCGCGCGCTTCGCCCGCACGCGCCGCGTCGACCACCATGCGCGCGAGGCGCGGCGGCAGCGCGAGGCGCGCAACCGCCCGGCCCTCGTCGGTGACGCGGCCGTCGGCGTCGATCGCCCCGATTTCGCCGAGCAGCGACCGCGCCTCATTGAGCGCGCCGCGCGGCGGCGGATCGAGGAAGGCGAGCCTCGTCGGGTCGGTCTCGCCCCAGACTGCACAGTCGAGCAGGAAGCCGGAGAGATCGGCGGACAGGATTTCGGGCGCGGCGTAAGGCGTGAGGCCGCCGGTCGCCGCCTCCTCCCACAGCCGGTAGCAGACTCCCGGCTCGACGCGGCCGGCGCGGCCGCGCCGCTGGTCCGCGTTGGCGCGCGAGACCCGCACCGGTTCGCGCCGCGTCAGGCCGATGTCGGGCTCGTAGCGGGGAACGCGCATGAGTCCGCTGTCGATCACGACCCGCACGCCTTCGATCGTCAGCGAGGTCTCGGCGATCGAGGTCGCGAGCACGATCTTGCGCCGGCCAGGCGGCGCGGGCTCGACGGCGCGGTCCTGCGCGCTCGCGTCCATCGCGCCGTAGAGGTTCGCGATGTCGACGTCGGGGCGCTTGATCCGCGCTTCCAGCATCTCGGCGACGCGTCGGATCTCGCCCTGCCCCGGCAAAAAGACGAGCATCGAGCCGGTCTCGCGATCGAGCGCCTCAAGCGTCGCTTGCGCGACCTCGTCCTCGATCCGCGCCCGCGGATCGCGGCCGACATAGCGCGTGACGACCGGAAAGGCGCGCCCAGAACTCTCGATCAGCGGGGCGTCGCCGAGCAGGCTCTGCACCCGCGCGCCGTCGAGCGTCGCCGACATGACGAGGATGCGCAGATCCTCCCTGAGCGCGTTCTGTGCGTCGAGCGCGAGCGCGAGCCCCAGGTCGGCGTCGAGCGAGCGCTCGTGGAACTCGTCGAACAGCACGCAGGCGACGCCGTCGAGCGCCGGATCGTCGAGGATCATGCGGGCGAACACGCCCTCGGTGACGACCTCGAGACGCGTGCGCTTCGAGACGAGACTCTGCAATCGGACACGCAGGCCGATCGTCTCGCCGACTTTTTCATCGAGCGTGGCGGCCATGCGGGCGGCGGCGGCGCGCGCGGCGAGGCGGCGCGGTTCGAGCACGATGAGCCGTCCGTCTTTGGCCCAGGACTCGTCGAGGAGGGCGAGCGGGGCGCGCGTCGTCTTGCCCGCGCCGGGCGGCGCGACCAGCACCGCGCGCGTGTGCGCCGCGAGCGCCGCCTCGAGGTCGGGCAGCGCCTCGTCGATCGGAAGACGAAATCGCGGATCGAGCGTCATAATCTGGACCAAGGCGTGCGAAACCGTGGGGCGCGTTCGCTCTCGGACGACCCGTCCCTTCGCGTCAAGAGCGCGCGTCAAGATGCCCGGAAGGCGCTCCATGGAGCAGCGGCTGGTCGCGATTCTGCCCTGCAACGTCCTCGACGCGGCGCAGGCGTTCTTCGAGCGGCTCGGCTTCCGGCTCAAACCGGGCAGTCTCTCCGACTACCGGATGCTTGCCGACGGCCTCGGCGGCGAAATCCATCTCAACCCGGCGGTCGAAGGGTGGCTCCAGCCCGGCCGCAATCCTTTCGGTCTTTATCTCTATCGGGAGGATGTGGACGACGACGCCGCGACATTTGCGGGAGAAGCGCTCGGCGCGCCCGAGGACAAGCCCTGGGGCATGTATGAATTCGCGCTCAACGGACCGGACGACACGCTGGTTCGGGTCGGCTGGCCGAGCCGCCTGCGCCAGCCATGAAAGCGGCGGGCTTTCGCGCCCGCCGTTCGAGTTTCGCCAGCGGACCTTACGAGCCTACCGAGGTCGGCGTGCTGAGCGTCGAGAGGTCCACCCGGACGCCCGGGCCCATGGTCGAGGAGACCGCGGCGCGGAGCAGGTAGTGGCCCTTGGCGCCGGCAGGCTTGGCGCGGTTCACCGCTTCGACGAAGGCGCGGATGTTCTGGGCGAGTTTGTCATCGCCGAACGAGACCTTGCCGACCGAGCCCTGCACGATGCCGGCCTTCTCGGCGCGGAATTCCACCGCGCCGCCCTTGGAGGCCACGACCGCGGCCTTCACATCCATGGTCACCGTGCCGACCTTCGGGTTCGGCATCAGGCCACGCGGGCCCAAAACCTTGCCGAGACGGCCGACGAGCGGCATGAGGTCCGGCGTGGCGATGCAGCGGTCGAAGTCGATCTCACCGCCTTGGACGGCGGCCACGAGGTCCTCGGCGCCGACGATGTCGGCTCCGGCTTCCTTGGCTTCGTCCGCCTTCGCCCCGCGGGCGAACCCCGCGACGCGCAGCGTGCGGCCGGTGCCGTTCGGCAGGTTGACGACGCCGCGGACCATCTGGTCGGCGTGCTTCGGGTCGACCCCGAGGTTGAGCGCGAGTTCGACCGTCTCGTCGAACTTGGCCTTGGCGCCGGTCTTGACCAGCTTCACCGCCTCGTCGAGCGGATAGAGCTTGGTGCGTTCGACTGCCTCGCGGGCGTTCTTGATTCGCTTGCCGTGCTTGGACATGGTTTACTCCACCACCTGCAGGCCCATCGAACGGGCGGAGCCTTCGATCATCTTCATCGCGGACTCGATCGAGTCGCAGTTGAGATCGACGATCTTTTTCTCGGCGATCTCGCGCACCTGCTCGCGCGTCACCTTGCCGACGAAGCCGCGGCCCGGCGTCTTGGAGCCGGAGGCCGGCTTCTTGCCGAGCTTGAGGTTGGCGGCCTTCTTCAGCCAGAAGGTCACCGGCGGCTGACGCATCTCAAAGGTGAACGAGCGGTCCTGATAGGCGGTGATGACGACCGGAATCGGCGAGCCCTTCTCCATCTGCGCGGTGCGCGCGTTGAAGGCCTTGCAGAATTCCATGATGTTGAGGCCGCGTTGGCCGAGCGCGGGACCGATGGGGGGCGACGGGTTAGCCGCGCCCGCCGGCACTCGCAGTTTGATATAGCCGACGATTTTCTTCGCCATGATGCTGCTCCAAATGCGACGCGGCCCTCGGGGCTAGGGCCCCGAAGACGCGCCAGGTTGCAGGTTCGTGGTGCGAACGTATGACCCCCACTGGCGGCGCGGGCGTTCTTCCACGGCTGAGGAGCGGGCTGATAGCAGGTTTGCCGGCGGGGGGCAACTCCGGCACAGTGCGCTGTTACAGCCAAGTTCGAATGTCCGCTTTGAGCAGAGTTGAGATGTCCCCTTTTTTGGCAGCGGAAGGGGGTTGGCGTGAACGGGGACGTTTTGGCGTTGAGCGGGGCGGAGCGGGAACGGCTTGACGTGTTGCGGCGGCTGATGCGCGGCGAGCTGCGCCAGGCTCGCGCCGGGGAGCTTTTGGGCATTGGCGCTCGGCAAGTGAAGCGTCTGGTTCGCAGCTATCGTGGCGAAGGCGAGGCGAGCGTGGTGTCGCGCCGGCGGGGAAAGCCGTCGAACAACCGGCTCGACGGGGCGACGATCGCCACGATCGAAGCGGCGCTGCGGCCGCGCTACGCCGATTT
>NZ_JBKQOT010000838.1:0-2833 GCF_052145395.1 Roseiarcus sp. | reverse complement strand
CCCGGCGAAATGCAGCCGAGCAGCAAATTGAACATCGCCACGAGCCCGGAGAGCGGCATCGCCGATTCGAGGACCGCGTTCGACGCGCCCGTCCCGGTGCCGGTCGTGGCGTCGACGAACAGCGCGGCGCCCGCCTGACCGAAGCGCAGGTCCTTTCCTTCGAGGTTGCCGAACGAAGGGTCGACGCCGAGCGCGGCGAGCGCCGGATTGCCCGCCGCCTCGACCTGCCAGACGACCGCGAGCGCGACCACGAAAATGATCGCCATCATGATCAAGAGTGCGCGGCCCTGGCCAATGTCGCGCGCCATCCGGCCGAAGGCGAACACCAGCGCGACCGGCAGCACGAGCTGGCTCCAGTTCTGCACAATGTTCGACCAGACGCTCGGGTTCTCGAACGGATGGGCGGAATTGGCGTTGAAGAAGCCGCCGCCGTTGTCGCCGAGGAGCTTGATCGCCTCCTGGCTCGCCACCGGCCCGATGGCGATCATCTGTTTTGCCTCCTCGAGCGTCGTCGCCTCGATCGACCCGACAAGAGTCTGGGGCACGCCGAGCGCCGCGAACACGAGCGCGAGGACGAACGCCACGGGCAGCAGCACGTAGAGCGTCGCGCGGGCGACGTCGACCCAGAAGTTGCCGATCGTCGTCGATTCGCTGCGCGTCAGCGCCCGGATGAGCGCGACGGCGATGGCGATCGCCGCCGCCGAGTCGAGGAAGTTGTTGGTTGTGAGGCCGACCATCTGCGACAGATGCGAGAGCGTCGTCTCGCCGCCGTAGGCCTGCCAATTGGCGTTGGTGACGAAGCTCACCGCGATGTTGAAGGCGAGGTCGGGCGGCACGCCCGGAAAGCCTTGCGGGTTGAGTGGCAGCCAGGCTTGCAGGCGCAGGATCGCATAAAGCCCGAGCATGCACGCGCCGCCGAACAGGACCATCGAAATCGCATAGTCGTCCCATTCCTGCTCGTCCTTGGCCTTGACGCCGGCGGCCCAGTAGACGGCCCGCTCGATCGGTCCGAGGATCGGCGTGAGGAAAGTGCGACGATTCTGGAAGACGTCCGCCATATAAGCGCCGAGGGGACGGGCGGCGGCAATGACGAGCGCAAGCGTGAAGGTGATTTCGAGAAGACCTGAGACAATCCTGACCACAATAAGAGGCCCTATTTCTGGTTTTTCGGGATGGAATCGCGCGGGCGGCGCGAGAACCCGCCGGTCGGAAGCGCGAGGCGATAGCCCACGCCGATCTTGGCGAGCAGGATTTCGGGATGAAGCGGCTCGCGCTCGATCTTGCGCCTGAGGCGAAGAACGCAGCAGCGGAGAGCCGGTCGGCCGCGCGCCGAGCCGACGGGCCCGCCGTCCGCGAGCAGGCGCTGGTACGCGACGACGACGCCCGCCTGCCCGGTAAGACGGGCGAAGTGGGTGAGTCGGCGGCGTTCGTATCGCGCGGCCTTGGCCGGGCGTCCGATTTCGCGGCCGTGCACACTCCACTCAGGCTGAATGACGCTGGAATGCGAGGCGTTGCAATCGACCGGCCCTAATCGAGAGGAGGCCTGAATCGCGGTCTCGTCTGTCATTGCCGGTCCGAGCAGACTCGCCCGCCGCGGCCGAAGCTTGTGCAATTCAAATCCTGCGGGGCGGAGAACGGCGCAGCGGTCTCCGGGCGGCAGACCAGCGCCGCTCGACCATGGACGTTGCAGGTCGATGCGATATTCGAACCCCTGCCGGGCGCCAGTATCGTCAACGCGAGCCAGACGATGACCAGGGCGCCGACGACACCAAGCCACAGCTCTTCGGTTGGTGCGAGCGGGAGGCTGGCGGGCTTGAACTGATACGGTCCCTTGAATGCGTGCACAAGCATGGCGACCTCGCAATTGGACTCCATTCGAGTTGCGCCACAGTTACACCCTACGTGCGAAAAAACTCCATTCCGAAACCGGCCGACGGGTATAAGTCTGACGTAAAGAGATGACCAAAGCTTCGGAATAAAGGGTGGTCAGTCGGTCGAACTGCGATTGTCGAGTTTGCGGAGACACGTGTCGAAGAACGCGCCGGCGAGTCGACCTTTTTCGGTGAACCACCGCCGCTCCCCTCCCTTTCAATCCGACTCCCTTCGCAATGTCGCCTTCGGGCGGAACAATGCCTTCCAGGTCACGCAGTCTACGGCCGCTTGCCTTCCCGCTTGCGACGTTCGCGGTCGCGACCCGCAAGGGCCGCTTCACGTCGGGAGCGGCAGTCCCACGCAACGAGCGGCGCCTTACTGCTTCAAATGCAGTTCCTTGAGTTTTTTCGGTGCTGTGCCGAACTGGCCTAACTGGTAGACGGCCGCGCCAGCGGGCGAAAAACTGAACTCCTCAAAAGGTTCGGCCAACATTTGGTCGAGGTCGCTCTTGAGCGCGACGCCAGTGGTGACGTGCGGGTTGAATTGTTCGCCGGATGCTTTCGGAACGAAGGTCGACACGTATCCGATCAAGAACGGGTCGATGATAGGATCATCGGGAGTGGTCACGAACGCCGCCGAGTCTCCGGTTTCCACGGTGAAGGGGCTCGCCGCCGCGATCAGGTCCGCTTGCAGCTTGAGCAATTCGGGGGTTGGCTTCGCCACAATGCCAGCAAGGCCAATGTCCTTGCCGGGGATATGGTAATACTTGAAAGCCTCCAGCTTCATGGCGGTTACCATGGCGACGAGCGCGCGCCTTTGCGCGTCGTCGAGCAGGGAGGGGCGTCCAGTCGACTTGCCATCGACGAGACCGCCCGGCCCCTTGGCGTTGAACCGAAGAACCCAATCGCGAAGGGTCTGCGGCCCGACCCCTCCGAGCCGGGCGGCGTCAGCCCGCGTGCCG
>NZ_JBKQOT010000837.1:0-4413 GCF_052145395.1 Roseiarcus sp. | reverse complement strand
ATCGTGAGACTCGGCACGATGGTGCGGTGCATGAGCAATTAATTCGCGACAAGAGTCGCTCGTCTGTCTCAGGTTTGCTGGTAATTTGAGACGTTCTTACGCACAGGACACCAGGAATGATCCTGATAAAACAATAAGTTAATTCAACCTACATTCCGTGAGCGGGTCTATTGGTGGTTCAACCGCGCGCGCATCGCTCTGCCGGGCAACGGGATGGATGGTGCGCTGCAGCATCGCGATTGTCTCAAATAACGGGGTACGTCTCAAGTTAAGGGATCGGCTAACTTATTGAATCGCCAACAGCGGGAGTCTTACGGTTAACGACTGCCCGACATCGGCTTCCAGCGGTTCTTCTTCGTCTGGATGGTGGTCGTGCTGGCGATCGGGCTCTGGGTGACGACGCTTGCGTTCGCCGCGTGACGTAGGACGGCCAACCTCGCGACCGCCAAAGGGCCTGCGCACGACGCCCACGCGACATCGCCCGCACCGCCGACACGGCGGTCAGTAGAGCGGTCCACGCCTGGAAGTGACTTCCGTCCGTCGCGTCACTCAATGAACAAGACCTCGCCGCTGATCGGCAGGTGAAGGGCCATTCGAACTGGTTTGGCGAACGAGGTGGCCGCGCGGACCGCCTCACGGTAGGTTCTCATCTGCCCGGCATGCTTCTTCGCTTGTTCGAGCCACTGGGGCCGACCGCCAGGGAAACTCTTGTGGTCGATGAGGACGATTTCGCTGTCCGTCTCGACCACGACATCAAGCCTTCCCCTAAGCGTACGGTCGCCTATCCGTTGCAAAATCGGCGGCTCACGGCGCAAGGTCGATCCTGGCCAATTGCCCGCGACGAACTTACGGAAGCGATCGCCCATCGTGACGACGTCGCGCGGATCGAACCCTGAAACGCCCCAGGACTCCAACAGCCGAGCCGCCATTTGAATTCGTCCCTGTTCGGGCAAGGCGGGATCGTCGGCAGCGAGGAAGCGATGCAGCGCTTCGCCGACCACGTTCATGTCCGGCGAGCCGGAGATCGGAAGCCTGGCGCCGAGATCGGCTTCCGCGACGATCCTGGCATCCTCGGCGCCGCTCTCGGCGCTCGGACGGATGGCGAGCGGCAGGTAGGACCGCTGTTCCCCGCTCGCGGTTGTATAGGCGAGAGAGGGTTCCGGAGTCGGCGTGTCCGAAGCGGCGGCCAGTTCGAGAACCCGAACCGGATGGCCACGGCCGTTTACTGTCATCGAAGTTGCGCCGGCCGCGGGAACCTGCACGGCCGGCGAGCCGTCGTCGGCCCTAAGCTCCTCCAGCCAAGGCAGGCTCGGCTTCGCAACCGGAATGGCGAACGCCAGATAGTCCTTGGCTCGCGTGGCGCCGACGTAAAGGAGGCGCACCCTTTCGGCTCGTTCGATCCGCTCGGCCGACCTCCCTTCCGGGGAGGTCGTTCCGGCGGCGTCAAGGCCCACATTGTCCCTTTGCGCACCGAATGGCCACGGCCAGAATCGAACCCAGCGACCTTCGAGCGGGTTCCGCCAGTCGACCTGGTCCCAAGGCTTGTCGCTCATCACGTGCGCTCCGAAAGCGTTGGCCTTCGGCTCCTCGTCCAGGTCGGACAGCACGACGAAGGGCCATTCCAGGCCCTTTGACCCATGGTAGGTGTCGACGGTCACCGCGTCTTGGGCCCGGCTCTTCGGCTGCGCGCCCTCCTGCTCCGCCAGCCATACACACAGGTCGGACACTGTCGTCGGAGCGCGATCCCGGCGCCGCTCTTCCTGGTACTCGGCGACCAGTCCGCGAAGCTGTTCTAGATTGAGGAACCGCTGCTCCGCTCGTCCCCATCGGAGCATCGCCGAGGCGACGCCGCCCCTCGTAAGAACGGCGTCGAAGAATTCGAGGGGGGTCTTGTGGACTCCGGACGCGGAGACCTCGCGCAGGTCGCCGGCGATGGGAACGAGAGCGACCATGCCCTCCACCGAGTCCTCGCGGAGGCTCGCCTCGAACCAGGGAGGCTGTTCGGAGCCCTCGTGCAGCAGATGCGCCATCTCGGCCAGGGCGACCGTGTCACGGAGGTCAGCGCACCAGCGCAGGGCCGCGAACGCGAGCCGAGCTTCCGGCGTTCCGAACAGACCGGCGCGTTCGATCGCGACCTTGAGTCCCTGCCGCGCGATCGCGGCCGCCAAGGTCGCGCAGGCGTCGTTGCTCCGGCACAGCACTGCGATGTCACCCGGCGCGAGCGGGCGTGCGAATGCGCCGTCCGCGACCAGCCAGTCGGAGCCGGTTGCGACCGCCGCGGCGATACCGGTGGCGATCGCCTCCAGGCGCGACGCGATCGTCTTTCCGGACAGATGCCAGATGGCCAGCGGTGTCTGCTGGCCCGGCAGGTCGCTCCTGTCGGCACGGTCCGTTCTGGTGGCGGACGGCGGCAGTCCGGCGTTCTCGAACGTGCGCGCGAAGGCATCATTGAAGAAAGCGACGAGCCCTGGTCGGCTGCGGTAGTTCTTCGGGAGCGTGACGTCGTCCCCTCCGGTCGCGCGACGGACGTCCTGAGCGACGCGGGCCTTGGTCGAATTGCGGAGCGCCCCGGTGAATGGACTTGCCGAGCGCCTCGACATCGAGCGTAGGGCCATGGGGAAAATGATCGGTCTTTTGGAGCGCGGTGGATGCGTCAGGATTCAGCCGTCACCCGCTGACGGTCGAGGATCTGCCGGAACGGCCGCGCGGCGGCCGAGCCCGTGTCGACGGGCTGTTCGGTCGCCTTCAGGTGCGGCGCAACGGGGTCCGTAAAGGATGTTCGCTGCGGTCGTTGCGGGTCTCGCTGGGACGGTGCAAACGACTGGAGAGCGCAGGATACCGGTCCTGACGCGCGTCTTCGGCGGCGCCTAAAACGCCGGAGCCGCCGCGCGGAGCAGTGTGTCCAGATCGAGCCTGCCAAGCGAGGGGGCGGCGACGCCGTCGATCAAATCGGCGAACAGCGCTCTTTTCTCCTCGAGAATTGCCGCGATGCGCTCTTCGACGGTGTCCGCGCAGATATAGGCGGTCACCTCAACCGACCTCGTCTGGCCGATACGATGAACCCTGTCCTCGGCCTGGGTCTCGACTGCGGGGTTCCACCACCGGTCGAAATGGATCACGCGCGAGGCGGCGGTCAGGTTCAATCCCGTCCCGCCCGCGCGGAGGGAAAGAACCATCACGCGGCGCGTCTGATCGCGCTCGAAGGATTCGAGCGAAGCGCTCCGAGCAGGCTGGTCCATGCCGCCGGTGACGATCAGCGGCCGGAACGCCCGCAGTTCCCGTGCGAGCCGCAGCACGCCGAAAGGCTCCTCGACGAATTGCGAGAAGACGAGCGCCTTCGCGTTCGCGGCCGTCAACGCTTCCAGCCGAGGGCGCAGGTCGTCAAGCTTCGCCGAGTCTCCTGTTTCGGGACAAAAATTGCAAATCTGCTTGAGCCGCAGAATGAGCTCGAGCACATGCGATATGCGCAACTCCCGTCCCAGCGAGCGCAGCCAGACGGTTCCCTTCTCCTCCGCCTTTCGGTAGGCGGCGCGCTGCGTCACGGCAAGGTCGAGCGCAATGACCGAAGCGAATTTCGGCGGCAGATCCCCGAGAACCTCGGCGCGGCGGCGGCGCAGTTGCACCCGGCTCATCAGGCCCCGAAGTCCGACGCCCATGGCCTTGGGGTCGAACGCGCCCGGCGCGACGAAGTCGAGGACAGAGAGTAGATCCTCGAGACGATTCTCGAGCGGCGTTCCGGTCAACGCCCAGGACCGCGCTCGTTCGAGCGATTTAGCGGCAGCCGCGACGTCGGATTTCGCGTTCTTGATCCGTTGTGCCTCATCGATGACGACGACGTCCCACGGGCGGCCGGCGATTGCAGGCTCAGCGGCCAGATCGGCCCGGACGGACTCGAAACTCGACAAATGGAGCGCAGATTTCGCCCGCCAGGCGGCCTTCCTCTGGTCCCTCGAGCCCAGGGCGGTGGACACCGTGAGCTCAGGCGCCCAAATGCGGATCTGGCGCCGCCATTGCGCAATCAATCCGACGGGGCAGACGATCAGAACGCGTTCAATCTCTCGCCGGGCCGCGAGAATACGCAAGGCCGCGACCGCCTGGATCGTCTTGCCGAGACCCATTTCATCAGCCAGCAGCACCGACCGGTTGGTGAGCAGCCTTTCGATTCCTTCCGTTTGATACAAGAACAGCGGATAGGGCCAGTTCAGGCCGAACGCCTGGTTCGACGCTTCGCCGGCCGCCGCCACCCCGAGACCTATTCTTCGTCGCCGTCAGCGGCGGGTGCGATATGTTGCAGTTCGGGGTTCTCGGTATAGTCGGTCTGAATCGTCTGGGCCTCGATCGTCGCGCGTTCGCCGTAGAGGCGCTCGATATCCCACTCGGTGATCCAGGACTTGATGTACTGACGCATCGACT
>NZ_JBKQOT010000836.1:0-4053 GCF_052145395.1 Roseiarcus sp. | reverse complement strand
GTAACATTAGAGAATTCCAAACGGAAATCTGCCTATGGGGCATTTAGCGACTTAGCCTCGATTTTGATCGCCCGTGCCTTGCAAAACGGGGCCCTGGCGATAGAAGCAATTCTCCGCAGCCTATCGCGAGCCGGAGGAACTGCGTTCCCACGCCGCGGCAAAAGCCTTCGCTTTCGTTTCGACCGCCTTTGGCGTCATGCTTGGCCGGTAGAGCGCGCCGCCGATCCCGAAGCCGTCGGCGCCGGCCGTCCGATAGGGCGCGAGTTTGTCGGGCGTGATCCCGCCGACGGGAAATAGCGGCGCGTCCTTCGGCAGGACGGACCGCCACGCCCTGACGGCCTCGGGCGGCAGGACCTCGGCGGGGAACATCTTCAGGCCCGTCGCGCCGAGCCCCAGCGCTGCGAGGGCCTCGGTCGGCGTCGCCACGCCCGGCAGAACGCTGAGGCCGAGCCTCAGCGCGCATTCGATCACGCCGGGGTCCGCGTTCGGCGCGACGATCAGCCCGGCGCCGGCGCCGGCCGCGGCCTCGACGGCGCCCGGCATGAGCACGGTCCCGGCGCCGACGAGCGCGGCCTTTCCGACTCGGCGAGCGATGATCTCGATGCTCTTCAGCGGTTCGGGCGAATTCAGCGGAACCTCGATGCCGCCGAAGCCGGCCTCGACCAGGGCGGCGGCGATCGCTTCCGCTTCGTCCGGCGTCAAGCCGCGGAGGATGGCGATCAAAGGCGTTGGAGCAAGGGCGATCATGACAGAAGTCCAGCTTGGCGGGCGATGACGAACAGTCCGCGCGCCGCGGCGCGAGGCGGCGCGGCCGAGGCGACCTCGCCGAGGGCGGCGAACGCGGTCCGATAACGCTCAACGAGCGCATTCGCTCCCGCGATATGCGCCCTTTCGTCGGGAAAAAGCCGGCGCGCCTCGGCGATCTCGGCGCCGATGACGAGGCCAGAAAGATATTCGCCGGCGTCAGCTTCGGCGAGTTTTCCCGTAAGCGGAAGGCTGCGGGCGGAAAAGAGCGCGCCGATCAGCCCGTCTCCGTCCTCGCCGCGGGCGGCGGAGGCGCCCCGCCGGACGCCGAGCGCAAAGGGGGGCCCGAGCGGCTCAGGCGCGGCGGCGCGGGCGAAGGCGCCGATCAGCGTGTGTTCGCGGATCGCGGCGAACAATTCGCCGGTCACGAAGGTCTTGAAGCGCGCGACGCGGCCGTCTTCGACGACCGCCCATTTGCAATGCGAGCCGGGCAGCACGACGAGCCGCGCGCCCGCGTCGGCAATCCCCAAAATCTCGACCTCTTCGCCGCGCATCACGTCGGGCCGGCCGTTCTCGTCTTCGTACGAGAGGCCGGGAACGATCAGGACGCGCCGCCCGTCCGTCTCGACCGCGACCAGATTGTGCGCGATCGCGCGCGGATCGGCCGGGCATTTCACGTAAGGGGCCTCGCGCCAGCCGTTGCGGCTGCCGACCATGCCCGAAGCGAGGACCGGCAGGGCGGGATGCTGAGCGAGCCAAGCGCCGAGCAACCGACGGAATGCGGACGGAAATTCTCTCGGCGAAATCGAGGCGACGCCCTCGGCCGCCGCGATCCTGTCGAGAACCGCGCCATCGCCCGCCATGAGATAGGCGCGAAAACTGGACGATCCCCAGTCGACGCCGATCAGCGCAGGCGCGTTCATCGTCGCCCCTCCTTACCTGACCGCGAGCAATCCGCCGTCGACATTCGGATCGAAAAGCCGCTTCGTCCTTAAGCTTTCCGTCATTCGCCGATCTCCTCGCGGGCCCGCTTCTTGTGGGCGGCGAGCGCCATCAGCCGCCGGTCGCGCCAGGCCGCGCGCTCGGCCAGCTTTTCCGCCGGCAGGCGGCGTCGGCGCTCCGCTTCGATTCCATCCATTGCGCTGCCCGCCCAGTCAATCCGTCGCTGGGTCGAGGGAAAGATTCCGGCATAGATGCGCTGATAGCGCTCGGCGTAGTCGCGCACCCCTCCGGGCGCGTTGAGGTCGATGGTCTCGAACGGTCCCATGAAGGACCAGCGCAGCGCGAGACCCTCGCGGATGGCGATGTCGACGTCCTCGGTGGAGGCAAAGCCGTCGGCGACGAGCCGGAAGGCCTCTTCGAGCAGGGCGCCTTGAAGGCGGTTGACGACGAAGCCGTCAATCTCCCGCGTCATTACAATCGGCGCGTGGCCCGCGCTTACGAGCAAGGCGGCGGTGCGCTCGATCGCGTCCCGCCCGGTCCATGGCGCCGGCACGACCTCGACCGAGGGTATGAGATAGGGCGGGTTGATCGGATGGGCGACGAGGCAACGCCCGCGGCCCGCGAGCCCTTCGCTGAACAGCGACGGCAGGATCGCCGAGGTGGAGCTCGCCAGCACCGCTTCGGGATCGGCGAGCCGGTCGAGCTCGGCGAACACCCGCCGCTTGGCGGCGAGGTCCTCGGGGGTGTTCTCCTGCACGTGGCTCGCGCCGTCGAGCGCTTCTTCGAGCGAGCCGGCTCGGCGCATTCGGGCGCGGACCGAAAGAGGAGGTTCGCCGCGCAAGAGATCATTGGCGTCGAGGTCGGGCAGAACGCCGTTGACGAAGCGAAGCGCGTCGTCGATGGCTTCGGGACGCTCGTCCCAGATCGCCACCTCGTGGCCGGCGCGCGCGAAACTGACCGCCCAGGCGCGGCCGACAAGTCCCAGTCCGACGAGAGCGATCTTGCTCACTTCGTTTCCTCCGGTTCTTCGACCCGCCGCGATGAGGAGTAGCAGGCTCGCGGCTTCGAGGCCACGGCCGTACGAGATCCGAGATCGCCGTTTGGCCGAAACGCGCCGAAGCCTTATCATCGGGCGCATGACCGATGCGGAGATCGCCGCGCTTTGCGGCTGGATAGCCGAGGCCGGGCTTGCCGGGGCTTCGGAGACGACGCTATTGCAGGGCTTTTGCGAGCGCGCCGTAGCGAGCGGTCTGCCGCTCGCGCGCGGGGTCGCGTTCATCGACACCCTGCATCCGTTGTATGAGGGAAGGACCTTCCGCTGGGAGCGGGAGAAGCCGGACGTGACCTTTACCGATTACGGGCGGAGCACGGATGGCGAAGCCGCGGAGCGATGGCGGACCAGCCCCTGGTTCCGGATGCTGAACGACGGCGAATCCCTGTTGCGGCGCCGGATCGGGCCGGAGACCGCGTCCGAATTCCCAATCCTGCACGATCTCTACGAGGCGTCGCTGACCGAATACGTGGCGCTGCTCAACCGCTTCGACGCCGACGCCGTCATCGGCGAGATGGATTCGTTCTATTCAGGCTGGATGACCGACCGGCCCGAGGGCTTTTCCGACGCCGACGTCGAAGCCCTCGTTCGCGTCGTTCCCCACTTCGGACTGGCCATCAAGGCCGCCGCGCTCGGCCGCATCGCCGAGACGCTGGTCGAAACCTATCTCGGCCGCGACGCCGGGCGGCGGGTGCTGCACGGCCGCATCGAGCGCGGGGTCGCGGAACGCATCAAGACCGTCCTGTGGTTCAGCGACCTTCGCGACTACACCCGCATTTCCGACAACGCCGAAGCTGGGCAGATCATCCCGCTGCTCAACGACTACGCCGACGCGATCGTCTCGGCGATCCACGCGCGTTCCGGCGACGTGCTCAAGCTCATCGGCGACGGCGTGCTGGCGATCTTTCCCGCCCAGGACCGCGCCCGCGCCACCGCCGCGGCGCTCGAGGCCGCCAAGCAGGCGCGACTGGCGGTGGCGGAGCTCAACGAGCGTCGCGGCGCCGAGGGGCTTCCCACGACCGACATGTATCTCGGGCTCCATCTCGGCGTGGTGTTCTACGGCAATATCGGCAGCAAGGACCGGCTCGACTTCACCGTCGTCGGGCCCGCGGTCAACGAAGTGTCGCGGATCGCGGCGATGTGCCGCTCCGTCGACCAGCCGATCCTGATCTCCTCGGCATTCGCCAAGTCCTTCTCGTCCGACCGGCCGCCTTTCGTCTCCGTGGGCCGCTACGCCTTGCGCGGAGTCGGCAAGCCGCAGGAATTGTTCACGCTCGACCCCTACGCCTGAGGGGCAACCTGCGCGTACGGCGCTT
>NZ_JBKQOT010000835.1:0-4699 GCF_052145395.1 Roseiarcus sp. | reverse complement strand
TCGACGTCGCCCTCGCTCGCCGGCTGGCCCATCTTGACCCGCTCGTACAGCAGCTCGAACACGCGCCGGGCCTGCTCGCTCGCGACTTTCGGTCCCTTGATGACGATCTGGTTGCCGTTCGCGTAGGCCGAAACGCCGAGCGAGCGCTCGATGCGAGCGATGTTCTGGTCGTAATGGCCGAAGACCACGGAAGCGGCCGCGTTGTCGGGAAAGGCGATCGAGATTTCGGCAGCCTTGGACTCACGAAGCGTCGCGTTCGGCGTGGGCGGGGCGGCGGCGATGCGCGACGGCGACGAATCCTGTGGCTTCAAATCGATACTCTCCCTTGGCTCTGGTTCTCGGTTCGAATCATCCTGCACTTGGGATCAAATCCTGTTTTTACGACGCCGGCGAGACAATGCGGCCACGCAGCGAATTGGGGCCGACGCCGACGTTCTCGACATCCGCCATCTCGCCGATGAGCGCCAGAGGACCTTCGGCGAACACCGCCTGCATATAGGGCGAACGGCCGATCACCTGGCCCTCGCGCCGGCCGGGCTTTTCGAACAGGACCGCGAGGCGCCGCCCCACGCAGGCCCGGTTGAAGGCCTGCCGCTGGTCTTCGAGCAGCGCCTGCAAAGCGGCCAGCCGCGAAGACTTGACGCCTTCGTCGACCTGTCCGCCCATCTCCGCCGCCGGCGTTCCCGGCCGGGCGGAATATTTGAAGGCGAACGACGAGGCGAAGCCGACGGCTCGCACGAGGTCGAGCGTCGCCTCGAAGTCCGCCTCGGTCTCGCCCGGATAGCCAACGATGAAGTCCGACGACAACGCCACGTCCGGCCGCGCCGCGCGCACGCGCGCGACGATGGCGAGATAGTCCGCGGCGCGGTGACGCCGGTTCATCGACGCCAGAATGCGGTCGGAGCCCGACTGGACGGGAAGGTGGAGATAGGGCGCGAGCGCCTCGACGTCTCGGTGCGCGGCGATCAGGTCATCGCTCATGTCGTTGGGGTGCGAGGTGGCGTAGCGCACCCGCGCCACCTCTGGGACCGCGGCCGCGGCGGCGATCAGGCCGGCAAGCCCCACCGGCCGCCCGGCCGGATCGACCCCGCGGTAGGCGTTGACGTTCTGGCCGATCAGCATGACCTCACGAACGCCGGCGCGGACGAGCCAGCCAATCTCCTCGAGAATGGCGGCGACCGGGCGCGAGATCTCGGCGCCGCGCGTGTAGGGCACGACGCAGAAGGAGCAGAACTTGTCGCAGCCCTCCTGAACGGTGACGAAGGCGGCGACCCCGCGCCGCGCCACGGCGCCGGGGGCGCTCGCCGGAAGACGCGCGAACTTGTCCTCGGCGGGAAAATCGGTGTCGATCACTCCCGTCCGAGATTCGGCCTCGCGCAACAACTCCGGCAGGCGATGATAGCTCTGGGGGCCGACGACCACGTCCACCGCCGGCTGGCGGCGCAGGATCTCGCCGCCCTCGGCCTGGGCGAGGCAGCCCGCCACCACCAGCGTCGTGCGGCGGCCGCCGCGCTTGCGCTCTTCCTTCAGCTCGCGCAGCTTGCCGAGCTCGGAATAGATCTTTTCCGACGCCCGTTCCCGGATGTGGCAGGTGTTGAGGACGATCAGGTCCGCGTCTTCGGCGCTCGCCGCCTCCCTGTAACCCTCGACCGCGGCCAGATCGGCCATGCGCTGCGAGTCGTAGACGTTCATCTGGCAGCCGAAGGACTTGATGAACGCGCGCGGGGCTTTCTCCGTTCCGTTCGCAGCGTCGCGGCGCGCGGCGTCAAACACAGTCGATTCGGACAATGAGAGTCTCCAGGGGCACACCCCTATTTAGGCGCTTTCCGGGCCGGCGAGAATACCCGACGGCCGCACGGCGCGAGCTTCCGCGGCGAGACGCCGCACTGCCGCTTCGGTGAGGCGGGCGGCCGTCTTGCGGTGCATGTCCGGCGTCACGCGGATCGGTTCGCCGCAGTAGACGTCGCAGGTCGCGCCGCCGCCGCCCGCGAAGCGATAGAAATGCGGCATGAAGGTCATGTCGCCGTACCAGGCGACCCTCGGCCGCACGAAACGGGCCATGGGCAAGCCGCCCAGACGCGAATAGTGGAGATAGACGGGCTGAATGAGCGCGGGACTCTCGTTGCCGGACATCGCCGCCAGCCGGATCGCCTCGAAATGCGACGAGCGGAAGCGCATCAGGCGGTTGCCGTCCCCGGTCGTCGCCTCGGCGAACAGCAGGACCGGCGAACCGGCGCGCATCGTTTCGGCCATTCTGGCGTTGACGCCGGGGATGCAGCGGCGGCGTCCGCGGTCGACATAGACGACCCCTTGCATGGCGACGAGTTCGCGCCCGAGGGGATGCTCGCCGATCTCCTTCTTGGCGAGGAAGCTCATCGGCGCGAGCGCGCCCATGACGGGAATATCCAGCCAGGAGACATGGTTGGCGACGATCAGCCGGCTGCCCTCGGCGACGAGTTCGCCATGCTGGCGAACCGTCACGCCGAGCCCCGCGCAGAGCAGGCGCTGGAACAGGACCGGGATCCGCTCTCCAAGGCGCCAGCCGAGGCGCTGGGCGAGGCGCCGCGGCGGCCCGAAGACGACGACGAAGCCCGCGAGCGCGAGCACGAGACCCGCAAAGCGAACGCAAGTGCTCGCCGCGAGCGGCGGGGCGACAGGTTTGGCGGTCGCGGCCAGACTCATAGGCTCCTCCGCATCACGACCGCGAGGGCCCGCGAGCCGTCCTTGCGGCGATAATAGCCTGGACGTTCGCCGACTTTCATGAAGCCGAGACGACGATAGAGCGCGATCGCCGCCGCGTTGTCCTCGTCGACCTCGAGGAACATCGCCCGGGCGCCCGCGTTCGCGGCGCGCCGCAGGGTCTCGGCGAGCAAGGCTCGCCCGACGCCCCGACCTCGCCACGCCGCCTCCACCGCGATGGTCAGGATCTCGGCTTCGTCGGCGGCCAGACGCGCGAGCGCGAAGCCGCGCAAGGCGCCGTTGACCGGATCGAGCGCAGCCGCCGCCAAGGTCGCGCTGTCGGCGATGAGCTGGGCGACCTCCTCGGCCGACCACGGATGGGCGAAGCCGGCGGCGTGCAGGCGGGCGCAAGCGTCCGCCTTGTCGCTTCGCAGAGGCCGGACCACCGGCGCGGACCATCGGCCGCCGAAACCGAAAATCATAGACCCCTCAGGCGGACGTCCGGGCGATCGGCTCGGCCGGGTTCGGCCGCGCGTCCGGCGGCTTGACGTAGAGCGGGCGAGCGGGATTGTGCGCGGGATCGAGAGCCAGTCCGATCCGGGCGACCGCCAAAATTTCGGGCGCCGCGGCCGCCGCCGCGAGGTCGTAGGGCAGGCCCGCGCGGTGCGCTTCGGCGGCGACGAGTTCGACCGCGTCGCCGGCCAGCAGCGCCGGCCCGGCGCCGATGCCGCGCACGCACTCGCGCAGTGTGTCGCAGCGGGGCGGACCGAGCGGTCGGCCGGACGGCTCGAACAGCTGGAAGTAGACCGACCCGTGCCGGGCGTCGATGGCCGCCGCGATGATCCCCGGCCGAGGTTCGCTGAGCAGCGGCGCGGCGAAGGCGACCAGGGTCGACACTCCGACCACCGGGATGCCGAGCGCCAGTCCCATGGCGCGGGCGAGCGCGAGCCCGACCCGGATGCCCGTGAACGAGCCGGGACCGACCGTCACCGCGATCCGGCCGATCGACGGGAGGCCGCCCTCGATGCCGCGAGCGACCTCCTCGACCATCGGGGCGAGCGCCTCCGCGTGGCCGCGCGCCATCGCGCGGCTGACAATCGCGAGCGGCTCAATCCGCCCGGTCTCGACGACAGCGACCGAGGCCGCGCCGCAGGACGTGTCGATGGCGAGGATGCGCATCGATTACCTTTGTGACTTGGAACGGCAGGAAATTCGCAGGCGCCGGCTCCCCCTCACTCGGCGGCCTTGGGCCGCCCTCTCGCCTCATCGCGTGATCAGCGTTCCGGAACCCTGGTCGGTGAGAAGCTTGATCAGCACCGCGTGCGGAATCTTGCCGTCGAGGATGACCACGCCCTCGACGCCGCGCTCGAGCGCGTAAATGCAGGTCTCGACCTTGGGGATCATGCCGCCGGTGATCGTGCCATCGGCGATCAGGCCCCGGATGTCGTCGACCTTGAGCTCCTTGATCAGGTTCTTGTCCTTGTCGAGCACGCCCGGCACGTCGGTGAGGAACAACAGGCGCTTGGCCCCGAGCGCGCCGGCGATCGCGCCGGCGAACGTGTCGGCGTTGACGTTATAGGTCTGGCCGTCAGCGCCCTGAGCCACCGGAGCCAGGACGGGGATCAGCTCGCGCCCGAGGATCTGTTCGAGCACCGTCATGTCGATCT
This sequence comes from Roseiarcus sp., assembly GCF_052145395.1. Lineage (NCBI taxonomy): Bacteria > Pseudomonadati > Pseudomonadota > Alphaproteobacteria > Hyphomicrobiales > Roseiarcaceae > Roseiarcus > Roseiarcus sp. Next base: position 353 of record NZ_JBKQOT010000835.1, on the reverse strand, counting down.
TGTCGGGCTCCCCGACGAAGCCGAGGTCGACGACGTCCTCGTCCGGACTGGCGCCGTGGGGACGGTGCACCTTGCGGGCGATGACCATGTTGCCGTCCTTGCCGCAAAGACCGACCGCGCGGCCGCCCTCGGCGTTGATCGAGCCGACGATCGACTTGTTGATCGAGCCGGCGAGGACCATTTCCACGATCTCGATGGTCGGCTTGTCGGTGACCCTTAAGCCCCCGGAGAACTGCGATTCGATGCCGAGCTTCTTCAGCATCGAGCCGATTTGCGGTCCGCCGCCATGGACCACCACCGGATTGATGCCGGACTGCTCGAGGAGCACCATGTCCTTGGCGAAGTCGCGCGCC
>NZ_JBKQOT010000834.1:0-2686 GCF_052145395.1 Roseiarcus sp. | reverse complement strand
GACCAGCAGTTCGGCGCTGTTTCCCGGTCCGCAGCCGAGATCGACGACGACGCGCGCCGAGCCGAGCGGAACGCGGCGCAGGAGATCGCGCGCCGCCAGCGTGCGCTCGTTTTCGAACTTGCTGTAGAGGCCCGGATCCCAGTCGCCCGCGGGCCCGGGCGGGACAGAGGCAAGACCGCTCATGGGAGCCCTTTCGAACGTTCCGTGCGCAACACGGGTCTGAATCCGAAGCGATAGTCTATTTAGTCGACAAATAAAATCAATGTAGGCGGTCCGTCCGCTTCAGCGAAACGGGGAAAGCGGGGCCACTTGCTTCGAACACCCCTTTTTCTGTCTGTCCAGCGCCAAGCGGACGCGGCGCCGACGCAAATCCATGCCAAGCCGAGCCTCATCCATGCCAGTTTTTTGCAAGAGCAGTCCATTGCGTTTTGAGCCTTTCGAGGGCTTGGAAGCCCACAATTCGGTCCCAAAGCAGTGCTCGCTTGGCGCGGACGCGGATCGAGGAGGAAACCGATGGCGCAGACTTTCCTGACGTCGATGGCGCCTGGCCGGCGCGCCGCCTTTGCCGGCGCCGCGATCCTCGCGATCGGATGCTGTTGCGGCGCCGCATTGGCCGCGTCCGTCGACACTCAGGTTCAAACCGCGGAGGGAACGCTCGCGGGGTCCTGGCAGCCGGGCTACCGGCTCTTTGAAGGCATTCCCTATGCAGAGCCGCCGGTCGGGGCGCTCAGGTGGCGGCCGCCGCAGAGCCCGCATCCCTGGAGCGGCGTGCGCCCCGCCACTGAGCCGGGCGCCGAGTGCGTGCAGCAGGCGATCTTCTGGCGCCCCGGATCGCCGGCGAGCTGGCATGAGGATTGTCTTTATCTCAATGTCTATACGCCCGCCGCCGAGGCCGGGGCAAAGCGGCCGGTGCTGGTCTGGTTTCATGGCGGCGGCTGGGTCAACGGCGCGGGCACGGACGTGCAGCCGGCCTGGCTGACCGCGGAAGGCAATGTCGTGGTGACGGTGAACTATCGGCTCGGCGCGCTCGGCTACCTCGCCCTCCCGGCGCTCGACACGGAATCGGCCGACAAGCAGTCGAGCGGGCAGTACGGCGATCTCGACAAGGTCGAGGCCTTGCGGTGGGTCAAGCGCAACATCGCGGCGTTCGGCGGCGATCCGGAGCGTGTGACGATCGCCGGACAATCGGCGGGGGCGGGGTCGGTGTGCTGGCTGATGGCCTCGCCGGCCGCCAAGGGCCTGTTCGAGCGGGCGGTGATCCAGAGCATCGGCAATTGCGTCAATATCGACCATAGCCAGGCGACCGAGCGCGGCCAGCGCTTCGCAAAGGCGCTCGGCTGCGGCGATGCGACCGACGCAGCGGCGTGCCTGCGCGGCAAGTCGGCGGCGGAGATCATCGATGCGCAAGTGGCGACCGCGCTTCCCTGGCGCCCGGTGCAAGGCGGTGCCGCTCAGCCGACGTTGGCGCCGGCCGCCTTCGCCGCCGGCGATTTCAACCGCGTGCCGGTCATGATCGGCAACACCCGGCATGAGACTCGCGCCTTCGTTTACGAAGGCAATGACCTTGTGAAACAGCCGGTGACGGCGGCGGCCTTCGAGGCGGCGGTGCGCAAGGCGCAAGGACCCAACGCCGACCGGGTTCTAGCGCAATACCCGCTCAGCGCCGAACCGGCGCCCGGGGCCGCGCTCGCCGCGGTCGAGACCGACTCCGGGTTCGCCTGCAACGCCGTCCCGGTCGTCGCCGCGCTGGCGAAATGGACGCCGACCTACGCTTACGAGTTCCGCGACGAGACGTCGCCGCCGCGCCCCTATATGAACGTGCCGTCCTCATTCCCGATCGGCGCCGATCACACCTCGGACGTGCCCTACGTCTGGCAAAGCGAGACGACCGTGCCCCTGACGCCGACCCAGATGGGGCTGGCGAGGATCATGCTCGGATATTGGTCGAACTTTGCCGCCAGCGGCGATCCGAACGGCGCCGCGTTGCCCGACTGGCCGCGTTACGGCGCCGAGGCGCCCCGCCGGATCGCCTTCCTGACAGGCGGTCGGACCGAAGAGATCAGCGCCGACGCTTATGCCGTGGAGCATCATTGCGCGCTGTGGGACGCGCTGGCGGCGGGGAAGGGGCTTTAGCGGGGGCCTGGCGGAAGGAGGCGGGAGGGCCACAAACCAGGCTCTATTCTGATCCATCAGGCCGAGGGCAATCTGATCATGCCGCTGATCCAAAAGCGAATGATCTCGATCCCGCCGGCCCTCATGCTGCTTGGCATCGCCGGGATCGGCGCGTTGGCGGGCCTTTTGGGATTCGTGCTTGCGGCGCCGATCGTGGTCGCGATATTCGTGATCGTACAGAAGGCTTATGTTCGCGACACCCTGAAGGAGGATGTCACGCTCCCCGAGGGAGAAGCGAACCAGTCTATCGACAGCCCGTGAGAGCGGCGCCGTCGAAGACCTCGAGGGCCCAGCTCCGGAAACCGAGCGAAGTCGCTGATCCTGGACGGCTCGGCCTCCCCGTCACCGGAGACGATTCGAGAAACACCGGTTTTCCCGCGACGGCCTGCCGCTTCGCGAGCGCTCAGCGGCCGGAAACCGTCAGGCGCCGCGCGATCGCCTTCATCTGGTCCGCTCCGTCCTTTCGGCCGGTTTCGCGATAGATCTCGGCCATCATCTCGTAGATCGCCGCTCG
>NZ_JBKQOT010000833.1:0-3249 GCF_052145395.1 Roseiarcus sp. | reverse complement strand
ATCAAGGGATCAGCAGCGCTCTTCCTGGGGCGTGACGGCGCATGTGATCGAAGGCTTTGGGCGCGTCGCGAAGAGGCGCCCGGATTCCGATCGGAAGAGAGAGCCGGCCAAGTTCGACGAGCCTCGCCATTTCCGAAAGCGCTTCGCGTTCCGGCCGAAACAGAACCCACGCGTAATTGCGTGTTCTTCCAGGGAGAGCGGCCCGCATCTTCCTCTTTTGTTGGATTGTGCGGAGGGCGCCGGCGACCCAGCCCCCGTCGTCGAAGTTTTGCATCAGAGGGTGGACGGTGCTCGCCTGGCCCAGCGCGCCCTCTCGCAGGCACGAAAGCAAGTTCGCCTCATCTTCCCACGTGGCGAAGTTGAGTGTCGCGTCGAACGCGCCTCTCAAATTCGCGAATGGATTGCGTTCGCGTTCGACCGTTTTGGCGGCGCCCGCTTCGAGGCAGGCGGCCAGGTCCGGCGCCTTGGCGATGGCGGTCACGCGCGCTCCCCATTCGGAGAGGGTCTGCAAGGCCAGCGTTCCCAGGCCGCCGGCAGCGCCATGGATAAGAATTTTCTTTCCCTCGGCGTTCTGACGGGTGACGCCGGCCCGCGCCGCAGCCAGCCACATCGTGACGAAGCTGTAGGGCAAGGCGGCGAGGTCCTGAAGCTCTCGGTTCGCCGGCGCCTTCCGCGTGTGGCGGCCTTTACGAGCACATGGGAGGCGTGCGTTCCGTCTCTCGAAGGAGGCTTCACTCCGTAGACGCGCTCTCCGATAGCGAAGCCCGACGCGCGACCGGAGCCCACGGTGGCGACCGCGCCCGCGAAATCATTGCCGAGCGTCATCGGAAACCGTGACGCACCCATGAGAGACAGCAGCCTTCGGCCATAGCCGGCGGCGCGACGAACATCGATCGGGTTGACTGAAGCGGCCTCAACCGCAATCTCGATTTCATCCGGACCGGGGCCGCGGCGCGGGACTTCGCGAATATCGAAGCCGCCTCCCCCTTCGGGGCCGAGGCACATCGCAATCAGGCGGGTCTGCATGCTCGCTGTTTCCGGCTTCATCCCGCGATCACCTCCGACCGGAAAGCATAGCGGTCGAGAGCCTCTTTCATCTCCTCCGCCCCGGCGGCAGCCCTGACGATCGCCCTCAGGCCAACGTTGGGATCGCGCTCGACCGTGACGGACGTGACCGTCGCCCCGACGCGGTCGGCCTCGGTGCGGACGGTTTCCTCGATCTCGCGATCGACCAGCGTCGGCTTGAACAGTTTGCCCACGGCCGTCACCGGCAGCGACGGGGAGATCTTGATCCGCTTCGGGATCGCCGCCCGTTCGGGGATGGTCAGCGCGGCGTGCTCCAACAGTTCCTTTTCGGTGACCGTTGCGCCCGGCTTCGGCTGAACGTAGGCGACAGGCATCTCGCCGGCGTAGGCGTCAGGACTTCCGATCGCCGCAACCAGGTCGACGCCCGGATGGCTCGCCAGCGCCTCCTCGATGGTCCGGGGATCGATATTATGTCCTCCCCGAATGATCAGCTCCTTCTTGCGGCCGGTCAGCCAGAAATAACCGTTCGCGTCGCGTCGGCCGAGATCCCCGGTATTGAGCCAGCGCTCGCCGTCGATGTCGAGCCAAACGCCGGCGTTATGGCGGGGGTCGAGATAGCCCTTGAAGACATTGGGGCCGCTGATCGCGATAACGCCGACCTCGTCGACCTCCGCCATGCGTTGAAAGCGCCCGTCGCCGTCAAGCATGACGGCTTCCATCCGCTGATAGGGGATGGGTAGGCCGATCGAGCCCGCACGCCGCTCGCCGGCGGCCGGATTGACCGACGAAACACAGGCGCCTTCCGTGAGGCCGTAGCCTTCGAGAATCTTCACCCCCGTCTTTGCTTCGAACGCGCGGATGAGTGCCGACGGCATCGGCGCGGCGCCGCAGCCCGCGAACCGGAGACTGGAAATGTCGTTATCACCGACCGGCGTCTGCATCAGGGCTGCGTAAAGGGTCGGAACGCCCGAGAACATCGAAACGCGGTAGCGCGAGACGATCTCCCAGAAACGCGCGATGACGTTCTTTCCCCGATAGCCCTCGGGCGTGGCGATCACGACATGGTCGCCGCGCATCCACGGCTGAAGTCCGGTGACGAGCTGACCGTTCACATGGAACAAGGGCAAGCCGCAGAGGATGGTTCCGGGCGATCCGTCGGTCTCCATCGCCTTCGAAGCCGACCAGGAGTCGAACACCTCGTTCCGATGCGTCCGGACGGCGATCTTCGGCGCGCCTGTCGTTCCGCCGGTGCAGTAGTAGGAGGATATGTCGTCGGCCCTTATCGTGTGCGGCGGGACCAGCCGGTCGGAAGGCTGCTCGCGCATCGCTTCGCGCAAGTTGACGATCTTCAAGGGCGAGCCGGCCGCGGCATCCTCGATCGACGCGCGCGCGGCCCCCCGCTTCTCGCCGTCCAGGTAGTCGGCCATGTCGACGATGGCGATCGCGCTGAGGTCCGGAAGCGAGGCAAGCTGCTCGGCGAGACCTGACCACCCCTTGGGGTTCAAAGCCGGAGCGAGCGTGACGAGGATCGAAGCGCGGGCGAAGCGCAGGATGTCCGCGACCTGTCTCGGTTCGAGCATCGGATTGACGGCGAGCGCTGCGCCGGCGGCCTCGCCGCCCCAGATCGCGAAGTGGGTCTCGGGAAGGTTGGGCAGGACATAGGCCGCAGGGCGGTCGGCCGCAACCCCGAGGGCGGCGAAGAGGTTCGCCGCGCGCGTCACATCCGCGACGAGCTCGGCATAGGTCCAGGCATGCGCCTCGTCGAGCCGGTCGGCCGACAGAAAGAAGGAAAGCGCCTGGGCGTCAGGGTTTCGCTTCGAGGCGTCGACGAGGGCTGCATAGGAACTCTCGGGCAGCGCCCGCTCCGAGAGCGAAATGGCTTCGATGGCGGCGATGTCGGACTGGTTTCGGATTGGCACGTGAGGTTCCTCTGGAACAGTCGACTGCGGCGGCGCTGAGGCCGCCGACGGGGGAATCACCGCCATGGGCGGGCAGGCCTCGCGACGCTGCTTTTCAGCGCAAGCATCTTCTTGAGCCGCGGCCTGTCGCTGATCGCCAGCTTAAGCACGTTGAGGAGCCGCCGCGGCGTCAGGCGAGCGTCGATGAAGTCGTCGGGCAGGTCGGGGCCCCACTGATAGAGCCCGGCCCGGTCGAGCACGTGATAGCCTGGCGGCTGGGCGGCGTCGAACAGGTCTCCGTCGGCGTAGTGCTCGTGCTTCTGGC
>NZ_JBKQOT010000832.1:0-18554 GCF_052145395.1 Roseiarcus sp. | reverse complement strand
CACGGTGCCCGAACCGCAAGGGCAGGGCTCGTTGCGGCCGATCTTGCCCCAGGTCGCCGGGTCATTGGGGTCGCGTTCGGCGACGCCGGCGAACGCCGACGCCGACGCGGTAGCGGCGACCGCGACGCCCGAGAATGGATTGCCGCCGACCGGTTCGGCGAGCGCGTCGAGCGGCGCCTCGTTCTCGCCGTTGCTCGGGTCGAGATGCTGGAACTGCATCGGCGGCGGCGGCTCAGGCGCCGGGGCCTGAAACCGAACTTCGATCCGCATCATCTGTGCGGTGACCGCCTCGTGCCACTGCACGATCAGCTTCTGGAACAGCTCGAACGCTTCCGATTTGTACTCGTTGAGCGGATCGCGCTGCGCCATGCCGCGCCAGCCGATGACCTGGCGCAGGTGGTCGAGGGTGACGAGGTGTTCGCGCCAGAGGTGGTCGAGCGATTGCAGGATCACCTGCTTCTCAACGTAGCGCATCGCCTCCGGAGTGTTGCGCTCGACGCGCCCGGCGTAGGCCTCGTCAGCGGACTTGAGCAGCCGCTCGGCCATTTCCTCGTCGGCGATGCCCTCCTCCTTCGCCCAGTCGCCGACCGGCAGATCGAGGTTGAGCTTGGCGGCGACCTCCTCATTGAGGCCGGCGACGTCCCACGCCTCCGGATAGGCGTCGGGCGGGATGTGGCGGGTGACCAGATCGTCGACAATGTCGGCGCGCATGTCGGCAATGGTCGGCTCGAGCGACTCCTGCGCCATCATCTTGCGTCGGTCCTCGAAGATCACCTTGCGCTGGTCGTTCATCACGTTGTCGAACTTGAGGATGTTCTTGCGGATGTCGAAGTTGCGCGCTTCGACCTTCTGCTGGGCCTTCTCCAGGGCCTTGTTGATCCAGGGATGGACGATCGCTTCGTCCTCCTTGAGGCCGAGGCGCTTGAGCATCGCGTCCATGCGCTCGGCGCCGAAGATTCGCATCAGGTCGTCCTGCAGCGACAGGAAGAACTTCGACCGGCCGGGATCGCCCTGGCGGCCGGAGCGGCCGCGCAGCTGGTTGTCGATGCGCCGGCTCTCGTGCCGCTCGGTGCCGATGATGTAGAGGCCGCCGGCATCGAGCGCCTTCCGCTTGAGGTCGGCCACCTCGGCGCGGATCTCCGCCTCTCTCGCCGCGCGATCCTCGGGCGAGGCGTTCGGGTCGAGCTCCTGGCGGACGCGCATCTCGACGTTGCCGCCGAGCTGGATGTCGGTGCCGCGGCCGGCCATGTTGGTGGCGATGGTGATCGCCCCAGGCACCCCGGCCTCGGCGACGATGAAGGCTTCCTGCTCGTGGAAGCGGGCGTTGAGCACGGCGAAGGTCTTCGACGGCTTGCCCGATCGCGCCGAGGCGTAGAGCGGCTTCAGCGCGCCGGCCTGGGTGAAATCGATCTTCTTGTAGCCCTTCCGCTCGAGCACCTCGGCGAGCACCTCGGACTTCTCGATCGAGGTCGTTCCGACCAGCATCGGCTGCAGCTTGGCGTTGGCCTCCTCGATTTCGCGCACGATCGCGCGCGTCTTCTCGTCGGTCGTCCGATAGACCTCGTCGTCCTCGTCGGCGCGCACGATCGGAAGATTGGTCGGGATCTCGACGACGACGAGCTTGTAGATCTCGGCGAACTCGTCGGCTTCGGTCGAGGCCGTGCCGGTCATGCCGGCGAGCTTCTTGTACAGGCGGAAGTAGTTCTGGAAGGTGATCGAGGCGAGCGTCACGTTCTCCGGCTGCACGGTGACGTGCTCCTTGGCCTCGAGCGCCTGATGAAGGCCCTCGGAGTAGCGGCGGCCGGGCATCATGCGCCCGGTGAACTCGTCGACGATCACGACCTCGCCGTTGCGGACAATGTAGTCCTTGTCGCGCTGGAACAGCTTGTGGGCGCGCAGGGCCTGGTTGACGTGATGGACGAGGGTTGCGTTGCCTGCCTCGTAGAGCGAGCCCTCCTCCTTCATTGCGCCGATCTCGCGCAGGAGCGCCTCGGCGTGCTCGTTGCCGGCCTCCGTCAGGTTGACCGTGCGCTGCTTCTCGTCGAGCTCGAAATCCTCTTTGGTAAGCTTCGGGATGATCGTATCGACGGAGGCGTAGAGGCCCGAGCGGTCCTCCGACGGGCCAGAAATGATCAAGGGCGTGCGCGCCTCGTCGACCAGGATCGAGTCGACCTCATCGACAATGGCGTAGGCGTGTCCGCGCTGGACCATCTGCGACATGTCGTATTTCATGTTGTCGCGCAGATAGTCGAAGCCGAACTCGTTGTTCGTGCCGTAGGTGACGTCGGCCGCGTAGGCCGCACGGCGCTCGTCGTCGTCGAGCCCATGCACGATCACGCCCACGGTTAGGCCCAGGAACCTGTAGATCTGCCCCATCCAATCCGAGTCGCGGCGGGCGAGGTAGTCATTGACCGTGATGACGTGGACGCCTTCGCCGGCCAGCGCATTGAGATAGACCGCGCAGGTGGCGACGAGCGTCTTGCCTTCGCCGGTCTTCATCTCGGCGATCGCGCCTTCGTGCAGCACGAGGCCGCCGATCAGCTGGACGTCGAAATGGCGCTGCTTCAGCGTGCGCTTGGCCGCCTCGCGGACGGCGGCGAAGGCCGGCGCGTTGAGGTCGTCCAGCGTCTTGCCGGCGGCGAGCTCAGCGCGGAATTCCTCGGTCTTCGCCCGCAATTGCTCGTCGGTGAGCGCCGCGAACTCGGGCTCGAGCGCATTGATCGCGGCGATTTTCGGCTTGTAGCCCTTCAGGCGCCGGTCGTTGGTGGAGCCGAACACCCGTTTCATCACGGAGTCGAACTTGAGGGCGGCGAGCATGTACGACCTTTCCATCGCCGCGCGCCGGAATTCCTCACGCTTCACCCGTCGGGCATCCCCGGGCGCGGTTCACGACAACGGCCACAACAAAAAGCGCGAAACAAGGCAAAAGCGCCCGTTTTCGCGCGGTTGAAGAGGGTTGACTGCAGATAGGAGCCGGGGCTTGGCTTGTCAATGAGAAGGGCGTCGTAAGGGCGCGGTCGCCGAACCGCGCGAGAGGCCCCTACTTCTGGCAGACCGGACAATAGAACGTCGAGCGTGCGGATTGGGCGTACCGCGCGATCGTCCCCCCGCAGCCGGGCCGCCTGCAGGCCAAGCCTTCGCGGTCATACACGTCGAAATTGTGCTGGAAATAGCCGAGTTCGCCGTCCGTCTGGCGATGGTCGCGGAGCGACGAGCCGCCCGCCTCGATCGCCTCCTCGAGCACGGAGCGGATCGCCTTGGTGAGCGCGCGCCCGGCTTTCGTCGGCCCGCCGCTTGCGTTTGCGAGGTCGCCTGCGGGGCGGAACGGCGACAGTTTCGCCCGGAACAGAGCCTCGCACACATAGATGTTGCCTAAGCCCGCGATTCGCTTCTGGTCGAGCAGGGCGGATTTCAGCGGCGCGCGCGAAGCCTTAAACAGCGCCGCCAGCCGTGCGGCGTCAAAGTCCGCCGCCAGAGGTTCGTCGCCGAGCTCCGCGAGGCGGGGATGGCGATCGAGCGCGTCGTCGCGCGCGAGGTCCATGAAGCCGAACCGGCGCGGGTCGTTGTAGGTGACGACCTTCCCGTTATCGAGGTGGATGACGACATGGTCGTGCTTCGGATCCTTGGAGCGCGGGTGGTGGAACGCGCCGGGCGTGGCGTCCTCGACGCGGAACGAGCCGGACATGCCAAGGTGGACGATCAGCGTTTCCGCTCCGTCGAGGCGGAGGAGCAGATATTTCGCCCGGCGGGTCAGCGCCTCGATCCGCCGCCCGGTCAGCCGCTCGCGGAAGCGGGGCGGGAACGGAAATCGGATGTCGGCGCGCCTCACCTCGACCTTGTCGATCCGCGCCCCAACCATTGCAGGCTCGAGTCCCCGCCGGACCGTCTCGACCTCGGGCAATTCAGGCATGGGCCATTTCAAGCATGGGCATAGTCCCGGATCACGGCCAGGAAGGCGGGGCCGTATTTTTGCAACTTGACCTCGCCGACCCCGTGGATCGAGGCGAGGTCGTCCAGCGTGTCCGGTCGCTCCCTCGCCATCTCGATCAGCGTTCGATCAGGAAAAATCACGTAGGCCGGCTGCTTCTGCGCCGCCGCGATCGCGCCGCGCAGGCCCTTGAGCGCCGTCAGCAGCGCGACGTCGGCGTCGCCCGGCTCGACGACCCTGCGCTCGGACCGCTTCGGTCGCGGGCTCAGCACGTCCTCGCGCAGGGCGAAGGGCGCCTCCCCGCGCAGGATGCGCCGTCCTTCCTCGGTGACGACGAGCCGGTCGCGGTCCTCGTCGTCGCGGACGATGAGTTTTGCGGACTGCAACTGCCGCAGCACGCCGCGCCAGCCGGCGGGCGTCCGGTCCCTGCCGACGCCGAAGGTCTTCAACTGGTCGTGCCCGTGCCGTTCTATCGCTTCGGTCGTCTTTCCCGAAAGAAGGTTGGCGAGATGGCCGAAGAAGAAGCGCCCCGATGTACGCAGCACCGCGGACAGCGCCTTCTGCGCTTCGATGCGCCCGTCGATCAACCTCACCGCGCCCTGGCAGACGTCGCAATGACCGCAGGGACCGGACTCCTCGCCGAACATGGAAAGCAGCGTCTGGCGGCGGCAGCGCGCCGTCTCGCATAAGGTCACGAGGTCGTCGAGCTTCATCATCTCGACGCGCTTGCGGTCGTCCGGCGAGCCGCCTTCGGCAATCTGACGGCGGCGCAGCTCGATGTCGCCGGCGCCGTAGAGGGTGAACGTGTCAGCGGGCAGTCCGTCCCGCCCCGCCCGGCCGATCTCCTGATAATAGGCCTCGATCGAGGCGGGCATGTCGGCGTGAAAGACGAAGCGCACATCCGGCTTGTCGATGCCCATGCCGAAGGCGACGGTGGCGCACACGACGCAGTCATCCTCGCGCAAAAAGGCGTCGTGGTTCGCCGCCCGGACGCCGTGGTCCAGCCCGGCGTGATAGGGGACGGCCCTGCGGCCATTGCCGGAAAGCTCGTCGGCCAGCTCTTCAGTCCGACGGCGCGAGGCGCAATAGATGATCCCACTCTCGCCGCGATGGGCGTCGAGGCGTTCGACGAGCTGGCGCGTGGCGTTGGTCTTCGGCCGCATCGCGAGGAAGAGATTCGGCCGATCGAACGAGCGGACGAAAACTTTCGGTCGGCGGACGAACAGCTTGTGAACGATCTCGCCGCGGGTCGGCGCGTCGGCGGTGGCGGTTACGGCCACGGTTTGCAATCCGCCGAGCGCCTCCACGACCTCGCGCAGGCGCAGATATTCCGGGCGGAAGTCGTGCCCCCATTGCGAAACACAGTGCGCCTCGTCGATCGCGAGGCAGCCGATGGCGAAGCCCTTCAGATAGGCGATGACGTTGTCGCGCAGAAGACGCTCCGGCGCGACGTAGAGCAGGCGCAGCGTCCCGTCCTTGAGGCCGTGCGCGATCCCGCGGCGCTCATCGGGCCCGGTCGACGAATTGAGGGCCGCGGCCTCGACCCCGAGCTCGCGGAGCTGCGCGACCTGGTCGCGCATCAGCGCGATGAGCGGAGAGACGACCAGCGTCAGCCCGTCGCGCACGATCGGCGGAAGCTGGAACAAGAGCGACTTGCCGCTGCCGGTCGGCATCACGGCGAGCACGTCCTCGCCGTCGAGAATGGCGGAAAGAATCTCCTCCTGCCCGGGGCGGAAGGCGGAATAGCCGTAGACGCTGGTCAGCGCCGCGCGGGCTTTCGCCATGAGCTCCGGATCGGGGCTCATGCGGTCGCTCCCGGGTCGAACACCGGCGTCCACTGGACGGCCCCAACGCTGTAAGCGCCGGTCGCCAGCATGACAAGGCGATCGAAGCCGAGCGCCGCGCCTGAGGCGTCCGGCATGACGCCGACCGCGGCCAAAAAATCCTCGTCGATCGGGGCGGAGGCGCCGTAGATGCGGCGCTGCTCGGCCATGTCGGCCTCGAACCGGGCGCGCTGCTCGGCGGCGTCGGTCAGTTCGTGGAAGGCGTTGGCGAGCTCGACGCCGCAGCAATAGAGCTCGAAGCGTTCCGCCACACGCGGATCGTCCCTGCTCACCCGCGCCAGCGCCGCCTCGCTCGCCGGATAGGCGTGCAAAATCGTCGGCCGCCCGATCCCAAGATGGGGCTCGACCCGCTCGGTGAGAAGCCGGCTGAACACATCGGACCAGGTGTCGTCCGCAGTGACCCGTATGCCCGCCGCCTGGGCCTGGCGGGCGAAGAGCGCCGCGTCCGGCTCGCCGCCGAGGGGCAGGCTGTCGTAGAGGTCGATCCCGGCATGGCGGAGAAAAGCCTCCCGCACGGTCACTCGCTCGGGCGGCTCGAATGGGCTCGCCTCTAGGCTCCGGAAGGCGAAGGTCTTCGCGCTGGCGACGTGGGCGGCAAGCGCGACGAGCGCGGCGCAATCGTCCATCAGCCGTTGAAGCGGCGCGCCGACGCGATACCATTCGAGCATCGCGAATTCCGGCGCGTGCAGCGCGGTGCGCTCGCGATTGCGAAAAACATGGGTGAGGGCGAAGATTTGCGCTTCGCCTGCGGCGATGAGCTTCTTCATCGCGAATTCGGGCGAGGTATGAAGCCACGCCTCGTGTGGGGCGCCGTCTGGGCCGACAAGCCCGGCGCGAAGCCCGTGAAGGTGGGTCTCGTTGCCGGGCGAGGCCTGAAGCGCCGCCGGATCGACCTCGACAAAGCCCTTGGCGTCGAACCATTGGCGTAACGTTGCCGCGATTCGGGCGCGCAGAACAAGCCGCGGGCGGCGGGCGGCGTGGCCGCCGCGGCTCCAGAACGGCGGGGGGGCGGAAGGACTCAAGGGGCTCCGGGGGTTACGGTCGAAAACGCGGGCGATCGCATCTGGCCTTTGCCGCCGAAATCATTATAAAGCGCGCCGACATCCCCGGGACGTCGCTTGAAAACAAGCGTCCGTTCGCGCAAATCAGGCGGCGCGCGCCAGCTTCTTCGCGCCAGCTTCTTTAAGGACAGGTTCGTGAGAGTTATCGCAAGCTCGATTCGCAAGGGCAATATCATCGAACGCGAGGACGGGCAGCTCTGCGTCGTGCTTTCGGCCGAGAGCTTCCATCCCGGCAAGGGCACGCCCACGACCCAGATCGACATGCGCCGCCTGTCGGACGGCGTGAAGGTGACTGACCGCTTCAAGACCACCGAGCAGGTCGAGCGCGCCTTCGTCGAGGACAAGGAGTTCGACTTCCTCTACGCCGACGGCGACGGCCAGCACTTCATGAACACCGCGACCTACGACCAGATCACGGTCCCGAAGGAGGTCATCGGCGACCAGGCGCAGTGGCTGCAGGAGGGCATGAAGGTCCTGCTGTCGATGTTCAACGAGACCCCGGTGGCGATCCAGCTCCCGCCGCGCGTGACGCTCGAAGTCGTCGAGACGGAGCCGGCGATGAAGGGCCAGACGGCGTCGTCGTCCTACAAGCCCGCCAAGCTCTCGAACGGCGCCCGCGCCATGGTGCCGCCGCACATCTCGCCCGGCACGCGCATCGTCATCCAGACCGAGCACGGCAGCTACGTCGAGCGCGCGAAGGATTGATCGTAGGGCCGGGTCGCTCACGCGGTAAGCGCGACCTACAAGGGCGCCGACGCGTCCATCAATTCCGCGCACGCCGCCTCGAGCTCGTTGAAGTGCGAGATCACCCGGTCGGGGCCGAGCTCCGTCACCGGCACGTCGGTGTAGCCGAAATCCACGCAAATCACCGGCAGGCCCGCGGCCCGCGCGGTCTTGATGTCGGTCGCCGAGTCGCCGACCACGATTGCGCGCTGAAGGCTCCCGCCGGCCGCCTCGACCGTGCCGATCAGCGGCTTCGGATCCGGCTTGCCGACCCCGAATGTGTCCTGGCCGCAGATGAAGGCGAACCGGTCGGCGACGCCGAGCCGCCCCATTAGCATCTTCGCCGAGGCCTCGATCTTGTTGGTGCAGATCGCCTGCACCCACCCGGCCGCGGCGAAGGCGTCGAGCGCCGCGAGCACGCCTGGATAGAGCTGGGTCAAGTCTGCGATATGCGCGTTGTAATGGGCGAGGAAGTCGCCGAACAGGACCTCAAGCTTCTCCGGCGACAGTTCCCGCCCCGAGGCTGCAAATCCGCGCTGGATCAGAGCCCGTGCGCCTGCGCCGAGCATCGAGCGGGCGTTCTCGACCGGCAGCGGCGCAAGGCCCTCGCGCTTGAGGACGAAATTCAGCGCGCCCATCAGGTCGCCCGCCGTGTCGGCGAGCGTGCCGTCGAGGTCGTAGACGATGGTCGTGGCCATTGCGGCTCAGGCCCAGAAGTCCGGCATCGCCGCGTTGAGCATGCCGCCGATGCGCACCGGCGCGATCGCCTTGGTCAGCCCCTCGCGCGTCAGTTCCGCAGCGACCGCACACAAGGTCGCGGGGCCCATCGCCGGCTCGAACCGCCCTGAAGGGATGCGGCGCGTGAAGCGCCTGAGCGGCTCCTCCTTCTCCATGCCGATCACCGAATCGTAGTCGCCGGTCATGCCGACGTCGGTGACGAAGCCGGTTCCGCCGGCGAGGATGCGATGGTCGGCGCTCGGGACGTGCGTGTGGGTGCCGGCGACAAGGCTCGCCCGCCCATCGGCGAAATGGCCAAGCGCGCATTTCTCGCTCGTCGCCTCGGCATGGACGTCCACCACGACGGCTTGGCAGCCGTTCTTGAGCGGATGGGCGGAAAGTTCGCGCTCGAGCGCGGCGAACGGATCGTCGAGCGCCTCCATGAAGATCCTGCCGAGCAGATTAACGATCAGAAGCCGCGCGCCTTTGGCGTTCTCGACGATCGTCGCCCCCCGCCCCGGCGTTCCGGGCGGATAGTTGGCGGGACGGATGAGGCGCGGCTGGCGCTCGATGAAGACCAAGGCCTCCCGCTGGTCGAAAGCGTGATTGCCAAGGGTCACGGCGTCGACGCCTGCGGCGAGGAACTCCTCAAAGATCGATTCGGTGAGGCCGAAGCCGCCGGCGGCGTTCTCGCCGTTGACGATGATGAAATCGAGATTCCACCGCGCCCGCAACAGGGGCGCCTGCTGAGCCACCGCCGTGCGGCCGGAGCGTCCGACGACGTCGCCGATGAACAGGAGCCGCATTCAGCGCTCGCTTACGAAGATGGTTTCCTGTTCTGTCACAACGGCATCCAGGAGCTGATCATGCGCCTCATACGGCACAACAGCGACTTCGCAAACCCCATAGGCGACGCCGACCGCGTGAATTGTCTTCATAGCCCGCAGACGCGCAAGGCTTCGGTCATAGTATCCCGCTCCGTAGCCGACGCGCCAGCCGCGCCGGTCGAAGCATGCGAGCGGCGTGAACAAGAGATCCGGATCGACGACCGGCGACGTGTCGAGCGGCTCGGGGATGCCCATCGGGCCAATCGCCGTCGGCTCGCCGGGCCGCCACCGGCGGAAGTCGAGATGGGTTTCGCGGCCCACGACCACGGGCAGCGCGACCTCGAAGCCCTGTTCGACCAGCGCTGCGAGCAGGACCAGCACGTCCGGCTCCCCGCGGATCGGATGGAAACCGGAGACGACCGTCGGCCGCCACAGGCGGGCGAGCCGCAAACCCTCATGCAGGAGCCGCTGGGTCAGGCGCGTGCGAAGCTCGTGGCCCGCCGTTTTCCGCCGCGCCAAGGCGTCCCGGCGGAGCTCGGCCTTGAGATCGGCGACGGTCCTGGTCAAGGCGGCGCCCCGATCCGTTCAACAAAAGCTCGCGGAGCCGAGACGGCCGTTGGACGGTGATCCCGGGCGCCTACGTAAGTAGGTGGGCGCCGTGTGCCAAGGCCCACGGGCGAGGGCAGGGACAGCTCCCATAGGGATCGTACGGCCCCGAGGAATGTGGTCCTGACGGGCCACCCAGCACCGCGAGGTCCCAATGTAGGCCTTCGGGGGCCACATGGCTAGCCCCGTCACGCTGCGCGCCGCGCCACCGCCAGCGTCGCGTAGCCGCGCCGCCAGTCTTGCGTCGCCGCAGAAAGGCCGCGCGCGTCCGCGAGCGCGGCGAGGGCCTCGCCGAGGTCGTCGCGCGGCGTCACGTCGAAGGCCGCGAGCCACCGGCGCAGCGTCGTCTTGAACGGGCCGGGAAGGCCGGCGCAATCGCCGAAATCGACGACATGCAGCGCGCCCCCCGGCGCGACGACGTCGAGCGCCCGGGCCAGCGCCTCGCGCCACGGCGGGATCATTGAGAGCGCATAGGAGATCATCACCCGGTCGAAGGCGTCCCGGCCGAACAGCGGGTTCGGATCGAAAGCGGTCGCGTCGGCCTGGGCGACCGCGATGCGCCCGGCGAGTCCGGCGCGCCGGATCGCCGCTTCGGCTGTGTCCAGCATCTCGCGCGACACGTCGAGGCCGCAGAAGCGCGCTTCCGGGTAGGCGCGCGCCGCCCTGATCAGGTTGCGCCCGGTGCCGCAGCCGATCTCGAGCACGCAATCGCCGGGACGCGCGTCGAGGCGCGCGATCGCCTCGTCGCGGCCTATGAGATAATACTTCCGGCTGAGATCGTAGATGTGCCGCTGATGGCGGTACATTCTGTCCATCAGCGCGGCGGCGTCGCTCATTTCAGGCGTCCTTCAGCACGTAAAGGTGGAAGGCGCCGTAGATCGACGACCGGTCCTGCCGACCGAACTCACGGCTCGCCTCCTCGTCGTAGCGCCAGTGGCCGAGAATGTCGTCGGGCACGCGGCCGGGCAGCAGGCGTTCGTCGGCGGCGGTGCGGAAGATCACCCGGGCGCCGGGGCGCGCGGTTCGCGTGATCTCCGTCCAGAGCGCCGTCAGGTCGGCGGCGTTCATCCAGTCTTGCGCGTCGAGCAACACGTAGCGGTCGAAGCGCGCGGCCGGCGCATCGCGCAGGATCTCGGTGAAGGAGCGCTGGACGTAGCGGACCCGGCCAGTGCGGCTCCGGACGGCGTCGAACTGCTCGCGCTGCAGATAGGGCGGCAGCGACGGGTTTGGGCCCGGCGCGTAGCGCCGGCCGAACGCTTGCCAGGCGAAATAATTGTCGGCGAGAGCGAAGTCGCAGGCGAGCCGCTCGACCCTCTGGCTCAGCACCGCGCCGATGCCTTTGGGCGAATCGCCGGCGAGCGCCTTGTACTGCGCGGGCGGGATGCCGAGCCCGTAGAGGGAGGCCGGCTGCCTCATCATCCAGCGGACAAGCGGCTTGTCAAAGATCGGCGCAAGCCGCTCCTCGTACAGCCGGCGCTGCTCGTCGAGGGTCTTCGCCTCGAGGATCACCGACGGGTCGACGCCGTGCAGCTTGGCGATCGCGTGCCCCGCGCCGAGAAAATGGCCGAGCAGCCCGTGACGGTAGAGGTTGCGGGCGAACAGCCCAATGCGCCGCCGTCCGAACGCGCGGCGCTTGTCCCAGTAGGCGCGGGTCATGGGATCGAGCTTCGCCCGCAGGAGCCGATCGTAGACGCCAACGTTGTCCCGCGCGTCGGCGCGGCCGAAGAAGCGGAAGAACGTCTCGTAGTCGGGCAGGTTCTCGAGCGCGCAGATCTTGAGCTTGCCGAGCGCGATATGGGCGCCGTTGAGGTCGACCGCGGTGACGCCCGTCGGATCGGCGGTCAGGTAGGAGAGCACGTTGCAGCCGCCGGAGGCGATGGCGATCACCTCCTGGCCTGGCCCGATGTCGAGCGCCTTCATGTCGACCACCGGGTCTTCCCAGATCTGCGGGTAGACCAGCTTCGAGAAGGCGAACGTGAACATGCGCTCGAGCACGCCGGCCCGGGAGAGCGGCCTGGCTCGATGGACGGCGGCTTTGAGATTGGCGCCGGTCGCCTTGCGAACCGCCTTGGTCGAGTGTCTCAACCCATTCCCCCGTCGCTCGAAAATCGATCGCGCCGCGTATCCGAGTCGCGTGACGGCGGCGTGACGGCGGGTTTCGACGAGAGGGCAGGAGATCGGGTCAGGATCGACCGTCGCGGGAATCCGGGAGGCGACGAGGCGCTCGACCGTTCCGACAAAAAAAGAGCGGATCGGCTGGGAGGGGGCCCGCCGATCCGCTAGCCACAACAGGATATCTTCGGTCCGTCTTGGCGCTCGGGGGCTGGGGGGCAAGAAAACCGAGCTAACCGCGAACCGATCCCGTGCGGCACGAGCCCAATATGATCGGAGCTTGCGGCGCACAATTGGCCACAACCTGGCTAAACTAAGGCATTGTGCAAAACAATTATGATCGTTCCCTAAGCCGCCCGACTCACTACGTAGAACTACGTAGGTTTAACAGTCTGCCCGGGTCTCTTGACAAGACAAACGGGCGATTACTGGTTTGCCGCGGGTTTCGGCGGCGGTTGCACCGGCTGCGTCTTCACGGCCTCAGCCGTCTTCGCGGCCTTCGATTCGCTTTTCGGCTTCGCCGCCGGCTTGGCGGGCGCTTTGGCCGCCGCAACGTGCCTGACCGGCTTTCTGTGATGCTTGCCTTCCGGCGCCGGCGTCCGCACCGCACCCTCCAGCGCCTGCGGGGCGTTGGGTTGGCTAGTCGCGGTCGCGTTCTGAATCGCGTCCGGCTTGTCGCCGGTGTAGGCCTTGGCGTCGGCGGGCAGGGCGGCGACTGTGGAGGTCGGGCGAGGGCCGAGGACCGGTCCGTTCCAGCCGGCGACCGGTCCGACGAACACCGGCACCGGCTCGAACACGGGCCGCTCGTCGGAAAGCAAGGTGCGGGTCGGCGCGCCCGACGCGACGACGATAGCGCCGCCGCCGGCGCGGCCGCCCGCGCGGACCTCCTGCTCGCCGCCGCCCTCGTCCTCTTCGGCCGCGATCGCCGCTGCGCCGCGGTGCAGGCAGACGTTGGAGCGCCGGTCAGGCGGCCCGCCGGCGGACGCGAGCGAATCGAGCGAGTCCGACCCGCCGCTCATGGCGAAGCCGCGATCGAACAGGTCGGCCGCCTCCTGGTTGCGAAGTCTGGCCGACGGGGCGCCGAGCACGACCGTGATCAGATGGCGGCCCCAATGGTTGGCGCTCGCCACGACGTTGAAGCCGGCCGCGCAGGTGAAGCCGGTCTTCATCCCGTCCGCGCCGGGGTAGCGGCCGAGCAGGCCGTTATGGTTGCGGATGATCTGGGCGTTGAGCTGCAGCTCGCCGATGTCGAAAAGGCCGGCGCGCTCGGGAAATTCCTTGAGCAGCGCGCGGGCGATCATCGCCATGTCGCGCGCCGAGGACACGTGCTCGGGATCGTGCAGCCCGTTCGGGTTGACAAAATGCGATTCGTGCAGGCCGAGCTTCTGGCCGGCCGCGTTCATGTCCGCCGCGAACGCCTCGACCGAACCCGACACGCCCTCGGCGATCGTCACTGCGAGGTCGTTCGGCGACTTCACCATCAGCATCTTGAGGGCGTTGTCGAGCGTGACCTCGGTGCCGGGCTTGAAGCCCATCTTGGACGGCTGCATGCGCGCCGCGCGGGCGGAGACGAGGAGCGGCGTGTCCATGGTCAACTTGCCGGAACGCACCGCGTCGAGCGCGACATAGACGGTCATCAGCTTGGTGAGCGAGGCCGGATACCAGACCTCGGTCGCTTCCTGCTGGATCAGCACCTGACCGCTGTCGGCGTCGACCACCAGATAGGGGGTCGCGGCGGCGGCGGAGGCGGACAAAGCAAGGCTCACGAGCGCTCCGGAGGCGAAGCGCCACGCGACCGATGATACGCCAAAAGGCATGATATCCTGCTCCTTCGGACGCCCGACCTCTTGCGGCTCTTAGAGGAGAACGCCGGCAAGCTCAAGTTTTCGCGGTTTCGTCGCGGCCGGGATCCGCGGGCAATCTGACGCCGCCGGCGTTCCATTCTTCGTCGTCGCGACATGTCGGGCGCCCGCTTTGGCCGAGCATTGCGTATAATCAACGCACGCCGTCCTCATGCGGAGGCCCGTATGTCCGGATCGTCGCGGTCAAAGCCCGTGCTCGTGAAGCGCTATGCGCGAAATCGTCTCTACGACGCGACGCATGGCGCCTATGTCTCAGTGGAGCAACTCCGGGAGTGGGTTCGCAAGAGCGTTCAATTCACGGTCGTCGACGTCGAGACGGGCGAAGACGTGACCCTCGTCCTATTGACCTGACGCCCGGACGACCGGTCCGGCGGCGCCCGCTGATCTTCGCTTCAATCTTATGCGCGCTGCGGCGGTTTGACCCAGCGCAAACGTCTTGGCGCGGCCATGGGTAGACATACCTTGCCGGCAGGAGCCGCGAGGTGAGGCATGGAGACGGAGCAGCGCGCCACGGGTTCGTTGGCGATCGTCCGCTCGGGAGCGGCGCCCGCGAGGATTCCGCAGCCGCCTCCGGTCGGGCGGCGCGCGTGGAGGCAAGGACTTGTCCTGGCGTCGGCGGTCGTCATCATGCTCGCGCTCGGCGGAGCCTGGTGGACCTATTTCCAGCCGGTCGCGGTCGCCGTCGAACATCCCACGCGCGGCCCGGCGATCGAATCGGTGTATGCGACGGGCGTGATCGAGGCCATCGACTACGCGCGCTTCGGGGCGACCGTCGCCGGACGGGTGACCGACGTCCTGGTCGACGAAGGCGATGCGGTGCGCAAGGGCGACGTCGTCGCCCGCCTCGACGACAGCCAGGCTCTGGCGCGGGTGCGCGACGCCCGCGCGCGCCTCACCATGGCGGAGGCGGACAGTCTCCGGGACCAGACGTTGATGAACCGGGGCGTGCTTGCGGTTCAGACGCTGGAGCGCGCGCAGCAGGAGCGTGACCAGGCGGCGGCCGCGGTCGAGCTGTTCGCTCGGCAGCTCGAGGACTACACGGTGCTGGCGCCCCTCTCCGGCACGGTCATGAAGCGGAACGTTGAGCCTGGCGAGACGGTGGCGGCCAACGCGGTCCTATTCGAGATCGCCTCGACCGCCCGCAAGCGCATCGCCGCCGAGGTCGACGAGCGCGGCATCGCGGGCGTCCGGCTCGGCGCCCCCATCGCCGCTCATGCCGACGGTTTCCCGGATGAGGTTTTCGAGGCGAAGGTAACCAACATCCGCCGTCAGGGCGATTCGGGCTCGCGCACCTTCCGGGTCGAGGCGGACCTGCCCGCCGACACGAAGCTGATGATCGGCATGACGGTCGACGTCGACGTCGTCGTCGGCGAGCGGGAGAACGCGCTGCTCGTGCCGGCCGGCGCGGTGGCGCACGGACCGTCGCTCGGCGGGCGGCCGGGCGCGCCCTACATGTTCGTGGTCGACGGCGGCCGCGTCCGGCGCGTCGACGTCAAGACCGGCGCCGTCGGGACGGCGAAGGCAGAGGTCGTCTCCGGCCTGAGCGACAGCGACGCGATCGTCGTCGATCCGCCGGACCGGCTCGCGGACGGAAAGGCCGTGCGCGTGAAGCCATGACGCCGTTGCCGCTCTCCATTGCGCTCGCCCATCTTAAGGCGCGCAAGCGACAGACGCTGGTCTCGATCGTCGGGGTAACGCTCGGCGTCGCCGTCTTCATCGGCATCGGCGGCATGATGAACGGCTTCCACAATTATTTCCTGTCCCAGCTCGTCGACACCAATCCGCATATCGTTATTTCCGACGAGATCCGGCAGGCCGCGCCGCAGCCGCTGACGACCCTCCATCCCGAGGGCGCGGTGGAGGTCCGACGCGTGCTGCCGCGCGATCCGGTCCGCGGCATCTCCGGGGCGGCGGCGATTCTTGACGCGCTCAACGCCATGGACGGGGTGGCCGCGGCGCCGTCGCTAATCGGGCAGGCCATTTTTCGTCACGCCGGGCGCGACTATTCCGTCACCGCGATTGGCGTCGACCCCCAGCGCGAAATCCGCGTCACCGACCTTGTCCACGACATGGTCGACGGGAGCTTCGAGGCGCTCGCCGCGAACCCGAATGGCGTCCTCATCGGCCAGCCGCTCGCTGACAAGATGGGCGTCGGCGTCGGCGACAGCGTCACCGCGGTCACCACCGCCGGAGCCGAGACCGCGCTCAAGATTGTCGGGCTGTTTCACACCGGCATCGACGCGGAGGACCAGTCCTGGGCGATCACTCAGCTCGCCCGGCAACAGGCGATGCAGGCGCGGCCCCGCGTAGTCAACCAGATCCATGTTCGTCTGGACGATCTTAGCCGTTCGATCCCGCTTGCGGAGACGATCGAGCGGCGCTGGGGTTTCAAGAGCGCCCCGTGGGAGGAGACCTACGCCCGTGTGCTCGACGTCTTCGCATTGCAGGACAAGATCATGTTCCTGACCACCGCCGCGATTTTGGTGGTGGCGGGGTTCGGCATTTTCAATGTCATCTCGACCATCGTGATGGAGAAGGCGCGAGACATCGCCATCATGCGCTCGATCGGCATGCCGCGGGGCTCGATCGTTGCGATCTTCCTGATCGAGGGGATTGTCGTCGGCGTCATCGGCATGGCGCTCGGCTGGCTGGCCGGTTGGGGTCTCGGCGCCCTCCTCCACATGGTCCCCGCTCCGACCGGCCACGCCGGCGACCGGCTGCCGGTCAATCTGACGTTTTTCCTGTTCGCCTCGGCGAGCGTCATTGCGCTCGCCGAGGCAACGGTGGCGGCGTGGCTCCCCGCGCGCAGAGCGGCGCGCGCCGATCCGCTCACCATCATCCGGGGCTCGGCATGAGCGCGGCGCTCGAGGCCCGCGATCTCACCCGCATATTGCCCGGGCCGCAGCCGACCACGCTCGTCGCCGACGTCGACACCGCGTTCGAGCCGCAGAGCTTCACTGTCGTCACCGGGCCGTCCGGGTCGGGCAAGTCGTCGCTCCTCTACCTGCTCGGCCTCCTCGATCCGCCGACTGCCGGCGACGTGCTGGTGAACGGGGAATCGACGCGGGCGCTCGGCGGGGAAGCGCGCGCGCTGAAGCGGCTCGCCGAGTTCGGCTTCGTCTTCCAGTTCCATTTCCTGCTGCCGGAGCTCACCGTGCTCGATAACGTCATGCTGCCGATGCGCCAACTCGGCCGCCTCGGCGCGGCGGCGATGCGAGCACGCGCCTACGATCTGCTCGACCCGCTCGGCATGGCCGCGGAAGCGCAAAAGGTCCCGGGCGAGCTCTCCGGCGGCCAGCGTCAGCGCGCCGCCATCGCCCGCGCGCTCGCCAACGATCCGCAGTTCGTGCTGGCCGACGAGCCGACGGGAGCGCTCGATTCGAAAAATGGAGCGACGGTGTTTTCCACCTTCCGCGGGCTGGCTGCCGAAGGCCGCACGGTGATCGTCGTGACCCACGACGAAACCCTCGCCCGGACCGCAAGCCGGGCAATCCATATCGTTGACGGAAGGGTGGTGGGCGAGGCTTGCGACTTCCCTCCGTCCGGACAGACCTGAGGGAGCCCGCGCAGGGCGTGAGTGAGCGACCGGTGGTCCTCGCGTTACGCGTGCGGGGTCGCTCGCTCCGTGATATGGGCGACCGCGCCCGCCGAAGCGGAGTCGGCTGCCCGGCAAGGGTGAGTGAGCATGGCGATGGCCCCCGACGACGGAACATTGGACGCCGAGACAGCCGCCGCAGCCCTGCTGTGGTGGACGGCGACGGGCGTGGGCTTTACCCTCAACGAACGGCCCACGGATCATTTCGCCGCGCCGGCGCCGAGCATAGAAGGACGTCCTGACCGACCGTTAGCGGTTCCCGCGGCTCCGCCTGCTCTCGTGCGTCCGCCCCTGGCTCGCCTCGAGCCCCCAGCGCTCGCCGGCGCGTCTGCGCCGACCGCTGCCGCCGAACTCGCCGCGTCGGCCCAGGACCTGTCGAGCCTGCGGGCGGCCCTCGAACGCTTCGAAGGCTGCGCGCTGAAGAGGACCGCAACCCAGCTCGTCTTCTCCGACGGCGTTCCAGGCTCGCGGGTGATGTTCGTCGGAGAGGGACCGGGAGGAGACGAGGACAGGATCGGCCGCCCCTTTGTCGGGCGGGCGGGGCAGCTGCTCGACCGGATGCTGAGCGCGATCGGCCTGGACCGCAGCCGGGTCTACATCGCCAACGTGGTGCCCTGGCGGCCGCCGGGCAACCGGACACCGACGCCGGAGGAGACGCAAGCATGCCTCCCCTTCATCAAGCGGCAGATCGATCTCGCCGACCCGGAGATTCTCGTTTGCCTCGGCGCCCTGTCCGCCCAGACGCTGCTTGGCGTCAAGAGCGGCATCACGCGGGCGCGGGGATCGTGGTTTTCTTACCAGCGCGAGGATGAACGCCCGATTCGCGCTCTTGCCATGCTGCACCCCGCCTATCTTCTCCGGCAGCCTTCCCAGAAACGCGCCGCCTGGGCCGACATGCGCGCATTAGCCGCAGCCCTCGCGGGCGCCCCCCGGCCGCAATGAGGACAAGGGAACGCCGGGCTGATTGATCGGTCCGTGTGGCTCCAATCCGGCCATCCGGACGCTACGACTCGCCAGGGGCGTTCGTCGGCGCATAGACGCTCTCAGCGTGTCAGAATCGCCTCAAGCAATCAATGACTGGGCGCAGCTCCAGCAATTCTAAAAGAAGGGCATTTTTTGGGATTCACAAATCAGGGGAAACATGATTCACGCTAGCCCGACTTCGCGGATTGGGCCATTTTTCGCCAGTCCGCATCAAAGAAATCAACGCGTTGACGAAAAAGGTCTTCACTACGGGCGTCTCGGGCGGAAGCGCGGTGCCGACGTTCTTGTGGGCGGG
>NZ_JBKQOT010000831.1:0-10976 GCF_052145395.1 Roseiarcus sp. | reverse complement strand
GGTCAAGAACGTCTCCAAGGCCGAACGCGGGCGTTTCGCTGTCGCGCATGTCGAGCCGAAGATGCGCCTGGCGGAGTTCCGCGTCGCCGAGGACAAGCTAATTCCGGTTGGAGCTGAGATCACCGCTGATCATTTCGCGGTTGGACAATATGTCGATGTCACCGGTGTGACGATCGGCAAGGGGTTCGCCGGTCCGATGAAGCGCTGGAACTTCGGTGGCCTGCGCGCGACCCACGGCGTGTCGATCTCGCACCGATCGCACGGCTCGACCGGCGGTCGTCAGGATCCTGGCAAGACCTGGAAGAACAAGAAGATGGCGGGTCATATGGGCGTCGACAAGGTGACGACCCAGAACTTGCGCGTCGTGCAGACCGACGCCGAGCGCGGCCTGATCCTGGTGCAGGGCTCAGTGCCGGGCAACGCCGGCGGCTGGATCGCCGTGCGCGACGCGGTGAAGAAGCCGCTGCCGAAGGACGCGCCGGTTCCGGGCAAATTCCGTATTCACGAGGCGGCTCAGGAAGCCGCGCCGGCCGAAGCGCCGAAGGGAGAGTGACGGTCATGAAATTTGACATGACGTCGATGGACGGCGCGGCCACGGGCTCGGTCGAGCTCGACGACGCGATCTTCGGCCTGGAGCCGCGCGCCGACCTCATCGCGCGCATGGTGCGCTGGCAGCTCGCCAGGCGCCAGGCCGGCGACCACAAGACGCTCGGCCGCAGCGAGATCAACCGCACCGGCAAGAAGATGTACAAACAGAAGGGCACCGGCGGCGCCCGTCACGGATCGGCGCGGGTGCCGCAGTTCCGAGGCGGCGGTCGCGCAATGGGTCCGGTTCTGCGCAGCCATGAGCACGACCTGCCGAAGAAGGTGCGCGCGCTTGCGCTGCGCCATGCGCTGTCGGCCAAGGTCCGCGCGGGCGGCCTTGTGGTCTGGGAGAGGGCGGAGCTCGGCGAAGGCAAGACCAAGGTTCTGCGCGAGTCCTTCGCCAAGGCGGCGATCGCCAACGCGCTCATCATCGATGGCGGCGAGGTGCACGAGAAGTTCGCCGTGGCCGCGCGCAATCTTCCCCAGATCGACGTTCTGCCGGTCCAGGGGATCAACGTCTACGACATCATGCGCCGCGAGAAGCTCGTGCTGACCAAGGGTGCGATCGAAGCGCTGGAGGCGCGGTTCAAATGACAAAGGACGCCCGCCACTACGATACGATCGTCGCGCCTGTGATTACGGAGAAGGCGACGATCGCGTCCGAAAACAACCAGTTCGTGTTCAAGGTCGCGCGCAACGCGACGAAGCCGCAGATCAAGGCAGCGATCGAAAAGCTGTTCGACGTCAAGGTGACCGCGGTCAACACCCTTCTCCGCAAGGGCAAGACCAAGGCGTTCCGCGGCGTCCGCGGCCGGCAGCAGGACATGAAGAAGGCGATTGTCACGCTCGCCGACGGCGATCGCATCGACGTGACCACCGGCCTCTAAGGGTATCAGGACCATGGCTCTCAAGACCTACAAGCCGACGACGCCGGGCCTGCGCCAGCTGGCCATCGTCGACCGCAGCGAGCTTCATAAGGGCAAGCCCGTCAAGGCGTTGACCGTCGGCAAAACGGAGAAGGGCGGCCGCAACAACCACGGCCGCGTCACCGTGCGCTTCCGCGGCGGCGGCCACAAGCAGTCGTACCGCATTGTCGACTTCAAGCGGCGCAAGCTCGACGTCGCCGGCAAGGTCGAGCGGCTCGAGTACGACCCGAACCGCACGAGCTTTATTGCGCTGATCAAGTACGCCGATGGCGAACAAGCCTACATTATCGCGCCGCAGCGCCTGTCGGTCGGTGACGAGGTGATTGCAGGCGCGCAGGTCGACGTGAAGCCGGGCAACGCGATGCCGCTCGCGAGCATTCCGGTCGGGACGATTGTCCACAACGTCGAGATGAAGATCGGCAAGGGCGGCGCGATCGCGCGTTCGGCCGGCGCCTACGCCCAGATCGTCGGTCGCGATCAGGGCTATGTGTCGCTCCGGCTCAACTCGGGCGAGCAGCGGCTTATTCACGGTCAGTGCTTCGCCTCGATTGGCGCGGTGTCGAACCCGGACCACATGAACGCCTCGCTCGGCAAGGCGGGCCGCAACCGTTGGCTCGGCCATCGCCCGCACAACCGTGGCGTCACCATGAACCCGGTCGACCATCCGCACGGCGGCGGCGAGGGCCGCACTTCGGGCGGCCGCCACCCGGTCTCGCCGTGGGGCAAGCCGACCAAGGGCAGCAAGACACGCAGCAACAAGTCCACGGACAAGTTCATCGTCGCATCGCGGCACGCGCGGAAGAAGAAAGGCTGAGGCATGACGCGTTCGATCTGGAAGGGGCCGTTCGTCGACGGCTATCTGTTGAAGAAGGCGGACGCCGCGCGCGGTTCGGGCCGCTCCGAGATCATCAAGATCTGGAGCCGGCGCTCGACCATCTTGCCGCAGTTCGTCGGTCTCACCTTCGGCGTCTATAACGGCCACAAGCACATTCCGGTGCTCGTGTCCGAGGAGATGATCGGCCACAAGTTCGGCGAGTTCGCGCCGACGCGGACGTTTCATGGCCATGCCGCCGACAAGAAGGCGAAGAGGGCGTAACCGATGTCGAAGCAAGCCAACCCGCGGCGTCTGGCCGACAACGAGGCGAAGGCGACCGTCCGCATGCTGCGGGTGAGCCCGCAGAAGTTGAACCTGCTCGCCCAGCTGATCAGGGGCAAGAAGGTCGCGGCGGCGCTCGCCGACCTCGAGTTCTCACGCAAGCGGATCTCGGTCGAGGTCAAGAAGGCGCTCGAGTCTGCGATCGCCAACGCCGAGAACAATCATGACCTCGACGTCGACGATCTCGTCGTCGCGCAGGCCTGGGTCGGCAAGGACATGGTGATGAAGCGCTTCAGCCCTCGCGCCCGCGGGCGGGCCGGGCTCATCGAGAAGCCGTTCGCCAACATTACGATCATCGTGCGCGAAGTCGCCGCCGATGAAGCCAAAGCGGCCTGAGGAGAGGCGACTATGGGTCAGAAGATCAATCCGATCGGGCTGCGCCTCGGTGTCAACCGCACGTGGGACTCGCGCTGGTACTCGAACAAGACCGAGTACGGCAAGCTCCTGCACGAGGACATGAAGATCCGCGACGTGCTGTCGAAGGGCCTGAAACAGGCTGCGATCTCCAAGATCGTGATCGAGCGTCCGCACAAGAAGTGCCGGGTCAACATCCACTCGGCGCGCCCGGGCGTGGTGATCGGCAAGAAGGGCGCCGACATCGACAAGCTGCGCAAGCAGGTGTCGAAGCTGACGAACTCCGAAGTCGCGATCAACATAGTCGAGGTGCGCAAGCCGGAAATCGATGCGACGCTCGTCGCCGAATCGATCGCCCAGCAGCTCGAGCGCCGCGTGGCGTTTCGCCGCGCAATGAAGCGCGCCGTCCAGTCGGCCATGCGGCTCGGCGCGGAAGGCATCCGCATCAACTGCTCGGGCCGGCTCGGCGGCGCGGAAATTGCCCGCCTCGAGTGGTACCGCGAGGGCCGTGTGCCGCTGCACACGCTACGCGCCGACGTCGACTACGGCGTCGCGACCGCGCATACCGCGTATGGCACCTGTGGCATCAAGGTCTGGATCTTCAAGGGAGAAATTCTCGAGCACGATCCGATGGCCCAGGACAAACGCCAGGCCGAGGCCGATCACTCTTCCACGCACCGTCCGCGCCGCGAGCCGCGGGAGCGGGATCGCGACCATGGTCGCGACCGCGACCGTGAGCAGCGCGAAGCCGTCTGACGCTGCGGATCCTTTGAAAGTCTACGATCATGATGCAGCCCAAGAGAACGAAGTTTCGCAAAGCCTTCAAAGGCCGGATTCACGGCAATGCGAAGGGCGGATTCGCGCTGAACTTCGGTGAGTTCGGTCTGAAGGCGTTGGAGCCTGAGCGGGTGACCGCGCGCCAGATCGAGGCGGCCCGCCGCGCGCTCACGCGCCACATGAAGCGCGCCGGCCGAGTCTGGATCCGCGTATTTCCGGACGTGCCGGTGTCGAAGAAGCCGATCGAAGTCCGCATGGGCAAGGGCAAGGGTGCTCCGGAGTACTGGGTAACCCGCGTCGCGCCTGGACGCATCATGTTCGAGGTCGACGGCGTCCCGGAGCAACTCGCGCGCGAGGCGTTCCTGCTCGCCGCAGCCAAGCTCCCGATCAAAACCCGCTTCGTGCAGCGCATTGCGGAATAAGGAGAGCGCGAGATGAAGAATTCCGGTCGCCTTTCCGATCTGCGCGTCATGACGGAAGACCAGCTCAACGACGAGGCGCTCAAGCTGAAGAAGGAGCAGTTCAACCTGCGCTTTCAGAAGGCGAGCGGCCAGTTGCAGGACACCGCGCGGGTGCGCGTCGTCCGCCGCGACATTGCGCGCGTCAAGACCATCGCCGCGCAAAAGCGCGGCGCCGCCAAGTCCGAGGACTAAGAGATGCCAAAGAGAATATTGCAGGGGGTCGTTGTCAGCGACAAGCAGGAGAAGACGCTGGTCGTGAAGGTGGAGCGCCGCTTCACCCACCCGCTGTTTAAGAAGACCGTGCGCCGCTCGAAGAATTATCATGCGCATGTCGAGAACAAGACACAGAAAGTCGGCGACACCGTCTCCATCGAGGAGACGCGCCCGATCTCGAAGCTGAAACGCTGGATCGTCATCGACGAGATGGCGCCGAAGGAATGACGGGCGCGAGAAAGCGCTCGTCTCGTTTCATCCCGGGGGCGATGAGCCCCCTTCAGGCGTAGTCCGGCGCTGCAGGGCGCTGGAAACCGATCTGACCAGAAAGGCGATCAGGCCATGATACAGATGCAGACCAATCTCGATGTCGCCGACAACTCCGGCGCGCGGCGCGTGATGTGCATCAAGGTTTTGGGCGGCTCGAAGCGTCGTTACGCCTCGATCGGCGACATCATCGTCGTTTCCGTCAAGGAAGCGATCCCGCGCGGACGCGTGAAAAAGGGCGACGTTATGAAGGCGGTCGTGGTGCGCACCGCCAAGGACATCCGCCGTCCCGACGGCTCGGTGATCCGGTTCGATTCGAACGCAGCGGTGCTGGTCAACAACCAGTCCGAGCCGGTCGGCACCCGCATCTTCGGGCCGGTGCCGCGCGAGCTTCGCGCCAAGAACCACGTGAAGATCATCTCGCTCGCGCCGGAGGTGCTGTGATGGCCGCCAAGATCAGGAAGGGCGACCGCGTCGTCGTCACCACCGGCCGCGACAAGGGCAAGACTGGCGAGGTGCGCCAGGTGATGCCGACGGAGAACCACGCGATCGTCGCCGGCGTCAACCTCGTGCATCGCCATACGCGCCAGACCGCGCAGACCGAAGGCGGAATCCTGACCAAGGAGGCGCCGATTCAGCTGTCGAACCTGGCGATCGCCGATCCCAAGACGGGGAAGCCCACGCGAGTCGGCTTCAAGACTCTCGACGATGGCCGCAAGGTCCGCGTCGCCAAGCGTTCCGGAGACCTGATCGATGGCTGACAAGAACGAGAAGGGCGCAAAGCCCGGCAAGGGCGACAAGGCCGCTCCGCCGAAGGGCGGCAGCAAGGGCGCGCCCGCTCCCGACGCCAAGGGCGCCAAGCCCGGCAAGGGAGATGCGGCCGTCGCGGCCGCCGGCGCCGTTGAGACCGCACCGAAGGATTATGTCGCGCGTCTGAGGAAGGCCTACCAGGACGAGATCGTGCCGAAGCTGGTGAAGGAGTTCGGCTACAAGAACGCCATGGAAGTGCCGAAGATCGACAAGATCGTGCTCAACATGGGCGTCGGCGAAGCCGTCAACGACACCAAGAAGGTGACGACGGCGGCCGCCGACCTCGCGCTGATCGCGGGCCAGAAGCCGGTGATCACCCGCGCCCGCAAGGCGATTTCGACCTTCAAGGTGCGGGAGAACATGCCGATCGGCGCGAAGGTCACCCTGCGCAAGACCCGCATGTACGAGTTCCTCGACCGACTGGTGACCGTAGCCCTGCCGCGCGTGCGCGACTTCCGCGGCCTCGATCCGAAATCGTTCGACGGTCGCGGCAACTACGCGCTCGGAGTCAAGGAGCATATCATTTTCCCCGAGATCGACTACGACAAGGCCGAATCCATGCTCGGTCTCGACATCGTCGTCTGCACGACAGCCAAGACCGACGTGGAAGCGCGGGCCTTGCTGCGTGAGTTCAACTTCCCGTTCCGGCAGTGAGCCCGAAGGGCTCAGACGCGGAATATTGGAGGCCTTAATGGCAAAGAAAAGTGCAATCGAGAACAACCTGCGCAAGCAGCGGCTGGCGAAGAAGTTCGCTGGACGCCGCCAACGTTTGCTCGACGTCGCCAACGACGAGGCGCGTCCGATGGAGGAGCGCTTCGAGGCGCGTCTGAAGCTCGCCGAGCTGCCGCGCAACGGCGCGGCCAACCGCGTGCGCAATCGTTGCGAAGTGACGGGACGTCCGCGCGGCTTTTATCGCAAAATGAAGATGTCGCGCATCGCGCTTCGGGAACTGGGCAACAAGGGCCTGATCCCGGGGCTCGTGAAGTCGAGCTGGTGAGGAGGCTAGGATCATGGCAGTGAACGATCCGCTCGGCGACATGCTGACCCGCATCCGCAATGCGCAGATGCGCAAGCGCGGTAAGGTCTCGACCCCCGGTTCCTCGCTTCGCAAGAAGGTTCTCGACGTGCTCGAGTCCGAGGGCTTCATCCGCGGCTATGCGACCACGGACTTCGGCAACGGCCGCACCGAGTTCGAAATCGAGCTGAAGTATTTCGACAACGAGCCTGTTATCCGCAAGCTGGAGCGGGTGTCGAAGCCGGGCCGCCGCCTCTACGCCACCGTCGACGCCATGCCTCGGGACGCGAACGGCCTCGGCGTCGCCATGGTTTCGACGCCGAAGGGCGTCATGGCCGACCACGCCGCGCGCGACGCCAATGTCGGCGGCGAAGTCCTCTGCACCGTCTTCTGACGGGGCGCTCGCGAAGAAATGGAATTGAGCCATGTCTCGTATTGGCAAGAAGCCCGTGGTCATTCCGGCCGGCGTCACCGCAAAGCTGGACGGTCAGACTATCGCGGTCAAAGGGGCGAAGGGCGAACTGAAGTTCACCGCGCCTGACGAGGTGTCGGTGTCGATCGACGGCGGCGCCGTGCATGTCCAGCCGCACCACAGCGAGGACAAGCGGGGCCGCGCGATGTGGGGCATGACGCGCGCGCAGATCGCCAACCTGATCGGCGGCGTCACCCACGGTTTCGAGAGGAAGCTCGAGATTAACGGCGTCGGCTACAAGGCGGCGATCGCAGGAAAGAACCTGCAGCTGTCCCTCGGCTACAGTCACGACATTGTCTACCCGATCCCGGCCGGCGTGACGATCACGACTCCAAAGCCGACCGAGATTACGGTCGCCGGCATCGACAAGAGGCAGGTCGGCCAGATCGCCGCGGAGATCCGCGCGTTCCGCGGCCCCGAGCCCTATAAGGGCAAGGGCGTGAAGTACGCAGGCGAGTTCATCTTCCGCAAGGAAGGCAAGAAGAAGTAAGGGGCGCCGCTATGGCCAAGTCCAACATCTCCACCGACCGGCGCAAGGCGCGCGTCCGTCGGACGATCGCCGCGAAGGCTGGCGACCGTCCGCGGCTCAGCGTCTTCCGCTCGTCCAAGCAAATTTATGCGCAGATCATCGACGACGAGCGCGGGAAGACCCTGGCCTCGGCCTCGACGATCGAGAAGGCGTTTCGCGAGCAGCTGAAAACCGGCGCGACCGTTGAGGCCGCCCGCATGATCGGCAAGGAACTCGCGGATCGGGCCAAGAAGGCTGGGGTCGGCAAGGTCGTGTTCGACCGAGGCGGCTATATGTACCACGGCCGGGTAAAGGCGCTGGCCGAGGGTGCCCGCGAGGGCGGCCTCGAGTTCTAATCCACCAACGGAGCGAGCGGCGCCGCATTCAGGCGCGCGCCGCGATTGAGTAACGGAAGAAAGACATGGCGCGTGAAGAGGGCGGCCGCGGCCGCGACCACAAACACGAGGAGCGCGACAGCGAGTTCGTCGACCGCCTCGTCCATATCAACCGCGTGGCGAAGGTCGTCAAGGGCGGCCGCCGCTTCGGCTTTGCGGCGCTGGTCGTCGTCGGCGACCAGAAGGGTCGGGTCGGTTTCGGCCACGGCAAGGCGCGCGAGGTGCCGGAGGCGATCCGCAAGGCGACTGAGGCGGCCAAGCGCGGCCTCGTCCGCGTGCCGCTTCGCGAGGGCCGTACGCTGCATCACGACGTCAACGGCCGCCATGGGGCCGGGCGCGTCGTGCTGCGCGCGGCGCCGGCCGGCACCGGGATCATCGCCGGCGGTCCGATGCGGGCAGTATTCGAGTCGCTCGGCGTCCACGACGTCGTGGCCAAGAGCCAGGGCTCCTCGAACCCCTACAACATGATCCGCGCGACCTTCGACGCGCTGTCGCGCGAGGACAGCCCGCGCTCGGTCGCGCAACGTCGCAACCTCAAGGTGTCGACGATCCAGTCGCGCCGCCAGAGCGTCGAAGCCGACGCAAGCGACTCGTGAGGCGGGAGGCAGGCATGAGTACGGAAAAGACGATTACGTTGGTGCAGGTCACCAGCGCCATCGGCCGACCCGGTTCGCAGCGCGAAACGCTGAAGGGACTCGGCCTGAACAAGATCGGCCGTCAGGCGAAGGTCGCCGACACGCCGGCCAACCGCGGCATGATCGCCAAGGTCGCGCATCTCGTGCGCGTCGTGGAAGGTCAGTGAGGATCGCGCGATGAAACTCAACGACATCAAGGACAATCCTGGCTCGTCGAAGGCGCGTATCCGCGTCGGCCGCGGCATCGGCTCGGGCAAAGGCAAACAATCTGGCCGCGGCGGCAAGGGCCAGACCGCGCGTTCGGGCGTTCGGATCAAGGGCTTCGAAGGCGGCCAGATGCCACTGCATCGGCGGCTGCCGAAGCGCGGCTTCACGCCGCCGTCGCAACTCGTCTACAACGAAGTCAACCTCGGGCGGATCCAGAGCGCGATCGACGCCGGCAAGCTCGACACGTCCGCGACAATCGACGCCGAAGCGCTTCTGAAGGCCGGCGTGGTCACGCATCCGCGCGACGGCGTGAAAATCCTCGGTTCGGGCGAACTGAAGGCGAGCGCGAATTTCGAGGTCGCAGCCGCCTCGAAGAGCGCCGCCGCCGCCATCGAAAAGGCAGGCGGCAGCCTCAGAACCTTGCGGGCGGAGGCCGCTCCGACCGCCCCGTGACGATGGCGTTCGGGTTGGAGATGGCGCGCGCGCCAGCCATATGATAGGGGCGTTCTCGCCGCGCCGGTCAGCGCGGCGAGAACGTCATTTCTTCAAACTTCGCGCTCTTTCGGGGGCGCCGCCTGGAGAGCGCAATGGCGTCGGCCGCCGAACAGCTCGCAGCCAATATCAACTGGTCAGCCTTCTCCAAGGCCGATGAACTCAAAAAGCGCATCTGGTTCACGCTGGGCGCGCTGGTCATCTATCGTCTCGGGACCTACATCCCTCTGCCCGGCATCGATTCGGACGCGTTCCAGACGGCGTTCCTCGGCCAGAAGCAGGGCGTGCTCGACATGTTCAACATGTTCTCGGGCGGCGCGGTGCAGCGCATGGCGGTGTTCGCGCTCAACATCATGCCCTACATTTCCGCGTCGATCATCATCCAGTTGCTAAGCTCGGTGGTGCCGTCGCTGGAGGCCATCAAGAAGGAAGGTGAGCAGGGCCGCAAGGTTCTCAATCAATACACCCGTTATCTGACCGTCGCGCTGGCGATGTTCCAGGCTTACGGCATCGCAATCGGGCTCGAGGGACGAACGGGCGTGGTGAGCGATCCCGGCATCCTTTTTCGCATCTCGACCATCGTCACCCTGACGGGCGGGACGATGTTCCTCGTCTGGCTCGTCGAGCAGATCACCGCGCGCGGCGTCGGCAACGGTTCTTCACTCATCATCTTCGCAGGCATTGTCGCGCGCCTGCCGCAGGCGATCGTCCAACTATTCGAACTCGGCAGACAGGGGTCGATCTCGACCGGCCTGGTGCTCTCCGTCATCGTCATGGTGTTCGTCGTCGTCGCCTTTATCGTCTTCATGGAGCGGGCGCAGCGGCGGGTGCCGATCACCTATCCACGCCGTCAGGTCGGCAACAAGATGTACGAGGGGCAGAGCTCGTTC
This sequence comes from Roseiarcus sp., assembly GCF_052145395.1. Lineage (NCBI taxonomy): Bacteria > Pseudomonadati > Pseudomonadota > Alphaproteobacteria > Hyphomicrobiales > Roseiarcaceae > Roseiarcus > Roseiarcus sp. The sequence goes on along the minus strand of NZ_JBKQOT010000831.1, from coordinate 813 downwards.
CTGCCGCTCAAGCTCAACACCTCGGGCGTCATCCCGCCGATCTTCGCCTCGTCGCTTCTGCTGCTGCCGACGACGGTGGCGAATTTCGCGCAGGGCACCGCCGGAGGCGTGTTCACGACGATCACGGCCTTGCTCGGCCGCGGGAGCCCGCTCTATCTGATCCTGTATGTCGCGCTGATCGTGTTCTTCGCCTTCTTCTATACGGCCACGGTCTTCAATCCGGCGGATACGGCCGACAACCTCAAGAAGCACGGCGGTTTCATTCCCGGCGTCCGGCCCGGCGAACGGACGGCGCAATACATCGACTACGTTCTCACACGCGTCACGGTGCTCGGGGCCGGCTATCTGGCGCTGATCTGCCTGTTACCCGAATGGCTGATTTCCTATGCGTCATTGCCGTTCTATTTCGGGGGCACTTCGCTGCTGATCGTCGTCAACGTCACGATGGATACGGTGGCGCAGATTCACGGACACCTGCAGGCGCATCAGTATGAAGGGTTGATCCGCAGGGCCAGACTGAAGGGACGGAAGCGATGAGGTTGATTGTGCTCGGGCCTCCCGGCGCTGGCAAGGGGACCCAGGCCACGCGACTCGTGCAGAAATACGGTATCCCGCAGCTTTCGACCGGCGACATGCTGCGCGCCGCGGTCGCGGCCGGGACGCCGATCGGGCTCAAGGCCAAGGCGGTGATGGAGTCGGGCGCCCTGGTCTCCGACGAGATCGTCGTCGGCATCATCGCCGACCGCATCGGCCAGCCGGACGCCAGGAACGGCTTCATTCTCGACGGGTTTCCGCGCACGGTCAAACAGGCCG
>NZ_JBKQOT010000830.1:0-4269 GCF_052145395.1 Roseiarcus sp. | reverse complement strand
TTGTAGTCTTGGCGGGTGACGATGCCGACCGTCTCGATCGTGCGCACGTCGAGCTCGCGCGCGACGATCGCCGCCGGCACGAGGCCGCCACGGGTGATCGTGACGAGCGCGTCGAACGGCCCCGCCGCCGCGAGCCGCCAGGCGAGCGCGCGGGCGTCGCGGTGGAACTGGTCCCACGAGACCGGAAAAGCCTTTTCGCGCGGGGGGGACATGGGGGCGGCTCCTTGGGTCGGATTTTTAGCGTCTCTTATCAAGCCGCCGGCGCCGGCGCGAGCCGGACGGCCGGCCGTGAACAGCTTTCGGGCGTGTGGGGACCATGTCCGTGGCGGTGAAATCCGCAGCTGGTCATAAGTTGACAGAACAGCTTACGTGAGGCCCTGGCTCGGCGGCCGCGGCTGCCCGCTCACCGGCGGCGAATCGAAATGGCGCCGGATCCCTTTGAGAACGCTCAACCGGCGATGGGGGCCAGAGTCTCCGGGGCCGCCCTGGGGTCGGAGCGGGGCGGTCGGCGGCGGCGGGGAACGGAAAGACCGCGCGGCTGAGGGCCCACGCGAGCGCGTCGGAGCTATTGGGCGTCAGAGCGGCTTGCCGTTCGCCCCGAGCGTGACGAGCATGGCCTCGACATCAGCCCTCGCCGTCGCCACCGCAGCTGCGTCCTTGCCGCGCACTACGATCTGGTTCATGAACCGCCCGTCCTTGAACGAGGGATAGGAGCCGATCGACACGGCCGGATTGGCTTTAGCGATCTCGCCGAGCGCGTCGCCGTAGCGGCCTTCCGGCACGGCGCCGGCCTCAATCGACTCGACCTGCATGACCACGCCGGTCCGCATCGCCTTGACCGCGGAATCGAGCATCGCCTGCATCACCGAGGGGACGCCCGCGAGCACGAACACGTTGCCGATCTTGAAGCCCGGCGCCCGCGAGATCGGGTTGTCGATCAGCTCCGAGCCCTCCGGCATGCGCGCCATGCGGCGCCGCGCCGGGGTCAGATCGCCGGGCGCGTAGCGCTCGAGCATGATCGCCATCGCGCGCGGGTCCTCGCCGACGGGCGCGCCGAAGGCGCGGCCCACCGCGTCGGCGGTGATGTCGTCGTGGGTCGGGCCGATGCCCCCCGTGGTGATCACGTAGTCGTAGCGGGCGCGCAGCGCGTTTAGCGCCGCCACGATCTCCGTTTCGACGTCCGGCACGACCCGGGCCTCCCGGAGGTCGACGCCGATCCTGCTGAGATATTCCGCGATGTAGCCGATGTTCTTGTCCTTGGTGCGCCCGGACAGGATTTCGTCGCCGATCACCAGGACGGCGGCGGTCACGGTCGTTGGTTCGGACATTGTTCTTTATCTCCGTCCCGCCCGGCGCCGCCGCTTGCCGACCCCTTTCGGGCGGCCGGCCATGGCTTAATGCCTTGTCTGAAGCGTCGAGCAGAGCATATGTGTAACGGAGAGACGACAAGCGGCAAAGGAACACTGGTGACGACTTCGACGATTTTTGTGCCTGCGGCGGAAAAGCTGTCGCGGCGCAGCGGGCAGATTCGCTTGCATGGGCCCGCGGATTTCGAAGGCATGCGCAAGGCGGGTCGGCTGACGGCGGAGGCGCTCGACCTCATCGGGCCTCTCGTCAAGCCGGGCGTCACGACCGCGGCCCTGGACAAGTTCGTGTTCGAGTTCGCCCGCGACCACGACGCCTATCCGGCGCCGCTCAACTATCGCGGCTACCGCAAGTCGATCTGCACCTCGATCAACCACGTCGTCTGCCACGGCGCGCCGGACGACAAGCCGTTGCGCGACGGCGACATCCTCAACATCGACGTGACGCTCATCGTCGAGGGCTGGCACGGCGACGCGAGCCGGATGTTCGCCGCCGGCGAGCCGCCCCGCCGCGCCCAACGCCTCATGGACGTCACTTACGAGTCGCTCATGCGCGGCATCGCGGCGATCAAGCCCGGCGCGACCACCGGGGACATCGGCTATGCGATCCAGGCCTACGCCGAGGGCGAGCGGTGCTCGGTGGTGCGCGACTTCTGCGGCCACGGACTCGGCCGCCTGTTCCATGACGAGCCGAACATCTTGCATATCGGACGCAAGGGGGAGGGCGTGCCGCTGAAGCCCGGCATGTTCTTCACCGTCGAGCCGATGATCAACCTCGGCGGCTACGGGGTGAAGATCCTCTCGGACGGCTGGACTGCCGTGACGCGCGACCGGTCGCTTTCGGCTCAGTATGAGCACACGGTCGGGGTCACCGAGACCGGCTGCGAGATCTTCACGCTTTCGCCGACCGGCGCCGACCGCGCTCCGATCCGATGACCGAGGGCGCCGGCGACGACAGCGCCGGCCGCGACCAGGGCCGCGGCTCGCGGCGAGGCCGCGGGATGCGCGAGGGGAGCGGCGCAGCGCCGCGCGCCCGCGCGGGCGACGCCTCTGCCGAAACGAAAGCGCCGGAACCCGGCACCCGGCGAGGCCGAGACGCCGCACTTTCACGGGCGCCGCGACCGGCTGAGCAAGCGCTTCCTCGATGCCGGCATAGCGCCGAGCGCCCGCGCCGGCGACGCCTCTCCCTAAACCAAAGCGCCGGAACCCGGCGAAGCCGAGACGCCGCACTTTCACGGGCGCCGCGACCGGCTGAGCAAGCGCTTCCTCGAGGCCGGCATAGCGCCGAGCGCCCGCGCTCGCGACGCCTCTCCCGAAACGAAAGCGCCGGAACCCGGCGAGGCCGAGACGCCGCACTTTCACGGGCACCGCGACCGGCTGCGAAGGCGCCTGCTCGACGCCGGCCCCGCGGCGCTAGCGGATTACGAGTTGCTCGAACTCATTCTTTTCAACGCCATCCCGCAGAGGGACGTCAAACCGCTGGCCAAGACGTTGATCGACAGGTTCGGCTCGTTCGCCGAGACGATCGCGGCCGCCCCCGAGCGCCTCGCCGAGGTCGCAGGCGTCAAGGAAAGAGCGATCACGGAGTTCAAGATCGTCGAGGCCGCCGTGCAGCGCTTCGCCAAGGGCGTCGCGAAGAAGCGGCTGGCGATGGGCTCCTGGAGCGAGGTCCTCGACTACTGCCGCGCTTCGATGGCGTTCGAGACTCGCGAGAACTTCCGCATTCTGTTCCTCGACAAGAAGAACGGCCTGATTGCCGACGAGATTCAGGGCTCGGGCACCGTCGACCACACGCCCGTCTACCCGCGGGAGGTGATCCGGCGGGCGCTCGAACTGTCGGCGACCGCGATCGTGCTCGTCCACAATCACCCCTCGGGCGACCCGACGCCGTCCACCCAGGACGTGAAGATGACGCTCGACATCATGGCGATCGCCAAGCCCCTCGGCCTCACCGTGCACGACCACATCATCGTCGGACGGGACGGGCACGCCTCGCTCAAGGGCATGCGGCTCATCTGAGCCGAGCGCCTTCAGCGCTGGCGGAGAGGCGGGCTCTCGCCGCCCCCGGAGCGCGAGACGCGCTTCATCGAGGGCTTTAGCCACGTGCGACGTCCTCGACATGTCTCCGCTGTGTCCCATTTTCTGTCAGACGCCCACGTCCCGATTCCTGCGCGAGGGCGCGCATTTCGGAATCGATTGGCGCCGATTTCGGTCGCGAAACCCCCAGTTTTGGCTCCGAAATCGGGTTTTTGCGGCCGGCTCGAGGGGCCGTTTTTTGCAAGCGGCCGAGCGATTCCAAGGCCTTATGCTCGAGATTCTGTTCCACGACCGCGCCGGAGAGGGTGTTTGCCGCATTTCGGCCTTATTTTGGCGGCTTTTGGGCGGCGGACGGGCTGGCGATAGACCACGCGTCGGACCGGGCGATCGCGCCCCGCGCTCGCACGGCGTCGCTCGCGATTGGGCGCGCGACGCTCAGGGACGGGAGAGGGGCGAGGAGCATGGCGGGTTTGAACCGGAGCGATAAGGACACCGTACCTGGGGTTCTCTTATTCCGCAAGATATTGTTACGGTATTCTGTCTTCTGGAATACAAGCGCGCCGAACCTTCAAAAGTGGCCTCGAGCGAAAGGCGCGCGACGCCGCAGGGGCGGTCCTAGTGTCTGAGGTTCGACTTCCGGTTCGAGCGGATTGCGACCCTTCGAAACCGACACCGTGGGCGGCCGCACCGCGCAAATTCCGGTTATTCGCTGTCGGCTCGGCGAACGGGCCAAATCGACCTGTTGGACGGAACGGCTGTCGCCGAGGGCCCCGGGTAGCGAGGTCGGTGGCGAGTTGGGTGTATCCTTTCGATCGGTGGGCATGAGGTTGCCCGCCGGAACTTCAATAAAGGAGACCACCATGTCACC
>NZ_JBKQOT010000829.1:0-6721 GCF_052145395.1 Roseiarcus sp. | reverse complement strand
GGTCATCGGCCTCGCCTTCCCCTCGTCCTGGTACCAGCAGATTTCCGTCGGCGTGTTCGCCAAGGCGCTCGGTTTCGCCGATCTCTGGCGCAGCATCGCGGCGCTCGCGGTCATCGCGCTCGTGTTCTTATGCTTGTCGCTGCTCTTGCTTCGCAAGCGGGAGGCGTGAGATGTCCAACGTTGCATCGCGTGCGACGCCGAAACTCGCCGAAAGCAGGCCCCTGACCTTTGTCGATCACGTCAAGAACGTCTACCATCTGATCATCAAGGAGCTCAGGAGCATCCGGGCCGACCCGGTCATGCTGGTCCTGGTGATTTATTCGTTCTCGATCTCGGTCAATACGGTCGCGACCGGCGCCGTTACGGAAGCGTCGAACCTGTCCGTCGGCATCGTCGACGAGGACGGCTCCGCCCTTTCGCGCCAGATCGCCGAGTCGCTGAAGCTTCCGACGTTCCAGCCTCCCGTGCAGATCACGGCCTCCGACATCGACCCCATGATGGACAAGGGCAAGCTCCTGTTCGTCGTCGAGATCCCGCCGAATTTCGAGGCGGACGTGCGTGCGCAGCGCAAGACCGGCGTTCAGGTCAACGTCGATGCGACCGCGGTCGCCCAGGCCGGCAACGGCGCGAGCTATTTGCGCACCGCCATCGCCAACGAAATCCGGCGGTTCATCTCGGGCAAGGACGATTCGACCGCCGCGCCGGTCAATCTCGTCGTGCGTGCGGCGTTCAATCCAAACCTCAAGACCGCCTGGTTCTCGGCAATGACGCAGGTCATCAACCAGATCACCATGCTGACCGTCATCCTGACCGGCGCGGCGCTCATTCGCGAACGGGAACAAGGCACGGTCGAGCATCTGCTCGTCATGCCGATCGTGGCGCCGGAGATCATGGTGGCGAAGATGATCGCCAACGGTCTCGTCATCCTCGTGGCGGCGACGCTATCGCTGCAATTCGTCGTCCACTGGTGGATCGGCGCGCCGATCAACGGCTCGCTCCTCCTGTTCATTGCCGGGGCGGCGATCTATGCGCTGGTGGTGGCGGCGCTCGGCATCATGCTCGGAACGCTGGCCACCACCATGGGCCAGTTCGGCCTGCTCGCCATCCCGGTGCTGATGGTGACGCAGCTCTTGTCCGGCAGCAGCACGCCGATGGAGAGCATGCCCGTCTGGCTGCAATATACCGTCCAGACCGTCAGCCCCACGCCGCATTTCGTCTCCTTCGCGCAAGCCGTGCTGTTCCGCGGCGCCGACATCACGCTCGTCTGGCGCGAGCTTGCGGCCATGGCCGTCATCGGCGCGGTCTACTACGCCGTCGCCCAGGCGCGGTTCCGGCGCGTCATCTTCGGAGGCTGACGCGAGTCGGCGCGGGCTAAGCCCGCGGTCCTTATAGCGCCCGCTTCACCGCGTCGCGCCAGCCGGCGTAGAGCCGACTGCGCTTCTCCGCCTCCATCCGCGGCAGAAACAGGCGGTCGCGGCGGCGTTTCTCGGCGAAGGATTCGGGGCCCGGATAGAGTCCGGCCTGCCACCCGGCCGCGAAAGCCGCCCCCTGCGCGGTTGATTCGAGATCGATCGGGCGATCGACCGGCACGCCGAGCGCATCGGCGAGAAACTGCATGGTCCAGTCGCTCGCCGCCATGCCGCCGTCGACGCGCACGACGTCGATCGGCCGTCCCGAATCGGCCTCCATCGCCTCGACGAGGTCGCGGGTCTGGTAGCCCACGCTCTCCAGCACGGCGCGGACGATCTCTCTGCGTGTCGCGCCGCGCGTGACGCCGCAGATCAGCGCGCGCGCCTCGGAATTCCAGTAGGGCGCGCCGAGCCCGGCGAAGGCCGGGACGCAATAGACGCCCTGCTCCGGGTCGGAGGCCGAGGCGAGCCCGTCGCAGTCCGACGCTGCGGCGATGATCCCGAGGCCGTCGCGCAGCCACTGCACCGTCGCGCCGGCGGAAAAAATCGCGCCTTCGAGCGCGTAGGCGCGTTCGCCCTTCCATTGATAGGCGACGGTGGTCAGGAGGCGGTTGCGGGAGGGCGTCGCCGTCGCGCCGGTATTGAGAAGCAGGAAGCCGCCGGTGCCGTAGGTTGCCTTGACCATGCCGGGCGCGACGCAGGCCTGGCCGATCAGCGCGCTCTGCTGATCGCCCACGCGCGCCCGGATCGGCGCCGGGGCGCCGAAATGCCCGGGGGCGGAAGTCCCGAACTCGCCGGCCGTATCGAGAACCCGAGGCAGAATCGACCCCGGGACGCGGAACAGCCGCAGCATGTCCTCGTCCCAGGCGCCTTTGCGGATGTCGTAGAGCAGGGTGCGGGAGGCGTTGGTCGCGTCGGTCGCGTGAACCGCGCCGTCCGTCAGGCGCCAGAGCAGATAGCTGTCGACCGTGCCGAACGCGAGTTCGCCGCGCTCGGCCGCCTCGCGGGCGCCGGGAACCTTGTCGAGCAGCCAGGCGATCTTGGTCGCGGAGAAATAGGGGTCGAGCACGAGGCCCGTCGTCTCGGCGGCTTGTGTCTCGCAGCCCTGCGCCCTCAGCGCCGCGCAGGCCTCGGCGGTGCGCCGGTCCTGCCAGACGATCGCGTTGGCGATCGGCTTGCCGGTCGACCGCTCCCAAACAAGGGTCGTCTCGCGCTGATTCGCGATGCCGATCGCAGCGAGCGCGGACGGTTCGCGGGCGGCGCGACGAACCGCCTCACGCGCGGTGTCGAGCGCGCTTCGCCACAGGGACTCCGGATCGTGCTCGACCCAGCCCGGCTGCGGGAAGATCTGCGGGATCTCCTGCTTCGCGAAGGAAACCGGCGCACCTTCGGCGTCGAAGACGATCGACCGGGTCGACGTGGTCCCCTGATCGACGACGAGCACCGTCGGTTTCACGCCCGGCTCCCCGCCGACGCGACGCGAATCGCCTGCCCAAGCTCTCGCGCCGGACGCTTCCGACCGGTATGGGAAAAGACCATGAAAACGGGCTCGCAGCGTCGAAGAGCGTCAACCTATTCGAGCGCTGGGCCCCGGCGCCGCCGCTATTGGACGGTCGGCGCGGCCGACGCCTTGGAGGGGCCCGAGCGAACGAGTATCTGCTCCGCCATCATACGAGCCTGGTTCTCGGGGACGAGTCCGTCGATGAACAGCGTGCTGAGGCCGTGCACAAGACCCCAGGCCGCCATGGTCGACGGATCCTCTCCTTGCGGCCGGTCCCCCGCGCCGGTAACGACCTGATGAAGGAAACCGAAAGCTTCGTTCACCGCTTCATTCAGCGTGGGGTACTTTGCGCGCTCGACCAGGAGCGGACCGAACATCAGGCGGAACAGGCCCCGCTTCTGCAGGGCAAACTCGACATACGCGAGGCTGACCCCGATCAGGGGATCGCGGCGGTCTCCCACCGCCTTCATTGCAGCGTAAAGCTCCCGGAAGCCTTCGGCCGCCACGGAGGCGAGAAGATCCTCCTTGCTGTCGAAGTGCCGGTAAGCGGCAGTCGCGGAGACGCCGACCCGGCGGGCGGTCTCGCGCAACCCGACGCCCTCGGGACCGGCTTCGTCAAGGATTGCGCGTGCGGCGGCCCTCATCGCGTTCGGCAGATTTCCGTGCCGGTAGGGCCTCGGGGCAGGCGTATCGTCCATTTTCATCCCTTCTTATGTCGCTGCTCTCGCCCGCGGCCTTCGCCACGAACTCTCGAGAGGTTCGCAACCCGAACCACCCTCCGTGCCGCAAAAGCGAAAACTAAAAATAAAGCGGCGGCGAATGGGCGTCTGGTTAAGCAACGCGTCGAACCGGACCGCTCTTGCCGGCCTAGCGAGACGCGCAGGACATTAATATATGTTCACAGACTACCATAACCCGACCCATGCGGTTAACCTCCTTACGATCAGATTAAATTTTATCCATGATCGAGGTCCCATCAGTCCTTCGGTTGAGGCGAGGTCGGATCGCTCCGGCTTGTGAACTATGTACACTTCGGAAAACGTCTCGACCTCATCCTCATGGAAAAATTGTGATCGAGAGGAAAAGGCGCGCCCGCGGACCCGGCGAGGGACCCCGCGCCGTTCACGTCGACCGCCGTCGGGCCGGCGGCCCGCTGTCGCAACCGGAATGGCGCGCGTATAAGCGACGAAACGTTCAAATGCAGAGTTGTCCGCTGCGCCGGTGGCATGGGCGTCGGCGGACCAGGAAGGGAGTTCTGTTCTCCGATGAAGATCACCGTCAATGTCGATTGCACGCCTCTCGAGGCGCGCCAATTCATGGGGCTTCCCGACGTCGAGCCGATGCAGAAGGCCGCGATGGCGGAGGTCGAGAAACGCATGATGGTCGAGCTTGAGCGCTTTTCCCCGGAATCGCTGTTCAAGGCCTGGCTGCCGATCGCGGGCATGAACGCCGAATGGCTTCAGGAGTTCCTGAAGCGGGCGACATCCTGAGCGGGAGGCCCAATTCGGGCAGGAAAGCCCTTCCGCCGCGCGGGGGCGTTTCCTACATCTGGCTCTAGGCCGCCGTCGGGCGGCAAATCCAATGCCGGGTCGTCCATCGTCGCTACGGGTCGCGGGCGTCGCCAGAAGGGTAAGCCATGAATCTCGAAAAATATACCGAAAGGGCGCGCGGTTTCGTCCAGTCGGCGCAGGCGTTGGCGCTTCGCGAAGGCCATCAGCAGTTCACTCCCGAACATATCCTCAAGGTCCTGCTCGACGACGAGGAGGGTCTGTGCGCGGGGCTCATCGACAAGGCGGGCGGCAATTCGCGCCAGGCGCTGCAGCAGGTCGAACTCGCGCTCTCCAAGCTGCCGAAGGTGCAGGGGGCCGGCGCGGGCCAGCTCTACATGGCACCGACGACCGCGCGCGTCTTCGACAACGCCGAGAAGATCGCGGAGAAGGCGGGCGACTCGTTCGTCACCGTCGAGCGTCTTCTTGTGGCGCTGGCGATGGAGAAGGGCGCCGAAGCCGGCAAGATCCTTGCGAATTGCGGCGTCACGCCGCAGACGCTCAACGCCGCCATCAACGACATCCGCAAGGGCCGCACGGCGGACTCGGCGAGCGCCGAGAACGCTTATGACGCGCTGAAGAAATACACCCGCGACCTCACCGAGGCTGCGCGCACGGGCAAGCTCGATCCGGTGATTGGCCGCGACGAGGAGATCCGCCGCACGATCCAGGTCCTTTCCCGCCGCACCAAGAACAATCCGGTCCTCATCGGCGAGCCGGGCGTCGGCAAGACGGCGATCGTCGAGGGCCTGGCGCTGCGCATCGTCAACGGCGACGTGCCGGAGTCGCTGCGCGACAAGAAGCTCCTGTCGCTCGACATGGGCGCGCTCATCGCCGGCGCGAAATATCGCGGCGAATTCGAGGAGCGGCTGAAGGCGGTGCTGAACGAGGTGATCGCCGCCCAAGGCGGCGTGATCCTGTTCATCGACGAGATGCACACCCTCGTCGGCGCGGGCAAGGCAGAAGGCGCCATGGACGCGTCGAATCTGCTTAAGCCCGCTCTGGCGCGCGGCGAGCTGCACTGCGTCGGCGCGACCACGCTCGACGAATACCGCAAGCACGTTGAAAAGGACGCGGCGCTCGCGCGGCGCTTCCAGCCGGTGTTCGTGTCCCAGCCGACGGTCGAGGACACCATCTCGATCCTGCGGGGCTTGAAGGAGAAGTACGAGGCGCATCACGGCGTCCGCATCACGGATTCGGCGATCATCGCCGCCGCGACCTTGTCGGACCGCTACATCGCCGACCGCTTCCTTCCCGACAAGGCTATCGACCTCATCGACGAGGCCGGGTCGCGGCAGCGCATGCAGGTCGACTCCAAGCCCGAAGAGTTGGACGAACTCGACCGGCGCATCATGCAACTCAAGATCGAGCAGGAGGCGCTGAAGAAGGAAACGGACGCCGCCTCCAAGGATCGCTTGAAGAAGCTCCAGGCCGAACTCGCCGACCTTCAGGAGAAGTCCGACGCCCTGACGGCGCGCTGGCGCGCGGAGAAGGACAAGATCGGCGTTGCTCAGAAGCTCAAGGAAGATCTTGACGCCGCCCGCAACGCGCTCGCACAGGCGCAGCGCAAAGGCGACTACGCGGAGGCGGGCAAACTCGCCTACGGCACGATTCCGGATCTTGAGAAGCGGCTCGCCGAAGCGGAGAAACAGAGCGAGGCCGGCGCGCTGGTCGACGAGGCGGTGACCGCCAATCACGTCGCCCAGGTCGTGTCCCGCTGGACCGGCGTGCCGGTCGACAAGATGCTGGAGGGCGAGCGCGACAAGCTTCTCAAGATGGAGGTGGAGATCGCGCGCCGGGTCGTCGGCCAGAAAGAGGCGGTGGTCGCGGTGTCGACCGCGGTGCGGCGCGCCCGCGCGGGCCTCCAGGACCCGAACCGGCCGATCGGCTCGTTCATGTTCCTCGGCCCCACCGGCGTCGGCAAGACGGAGCTCACCAAGGCGCTCGCTTCGTTCCTGTTCGACGACGAGACTGCGATGGTGCGGATCGACATGTCGGAATACATGGAGAAACACTCCGTCGCGCGGCTCATCGGCGCGCCTCCGGGCTATGTCGGTTATGAGGAGGGAGGGGCGCTGACCGAGGCTGTCCGCCGCCGGCCATATCAGGTCGTGCTGTTCGACGAGATCGAGAAGGCGCATCCGGACGTGTTCAACATCCTGTTGCAGGTGCTCGACGACGGCCGGCTGACCGATGGTCAGGGCCGCACGGTCGACTTCCGCAATGTGCTGATCGTGATGACCTCGAACCTCGGCTCCGAGTAC
>NZ_JBKQOT010000828.1:0-5547 GCF_052145395.1 Roseiarcus sp. | reverse complement strand
CCCGGCCGTTTCGACGCGTTCCGGTCGCGCGCGTATTCCTGCGCGTTGACGTTCGGCGCCTTGGCGTTGACCGTCATGTTGCGGTCGAAGGTCTCGAGCGTAAGATCGAGGAACGGCTCGAGGGCCGTCGTGCCGGCGCAATTGACGAGGAGATCGAACGGCAAGGCGGCGCGAACCGCGGCGCGGGTCGCCTCGAGATCGGCGAGATCGGCGGCGACGATACGGCATCCGATCGCCGCGTGAAGCGAGGCGAGGCCGTCGGCCGAGCGGCCGAGCGCCAGGACGGACGCGCCACGACGGGCGAGCAGTCCGGCGGCGACGCGGCCGATCCCCTTGGTCGCGCCGGTCACGAGAACAGTGCGGCCGGCGAATTCGTGCGAGTCGTCGCTCAAATCTTGATCCTCCCGGGTCGTTGCTTGCGGGCCGTCCGCGGACGCGGAGCCTCGCGCCCATCAAGTCTAGAGCCTGACGCCTTCAGGGTGAACCCGCTCCATCTTTGCGCCCATCGTCCGCGGATCGAGGCGCATTCGGGCGTCGTTCGGCGTCATTCGGCGCGCGTTCGGCAGGCGTTCGACACGCGTTCGGCGCTGGATTTGACCCTCTTATTCACCCGTGAATCGTGACCTTTCAACGCGTTACACTTGAGTTTGGGGAAAAATCCTTTCGCGCGAATTGTCTTCGTCATGTGACCCATCCCCGGGTGGACGGCCGCGTCCCGTTTGAGACGGCGTCGATCCGCTTGCGCTTGGTTTGGGGCTCGCATGAAGAGATCATATAGAGACTTCTGGTTTTCCGCAATCAAAAGCCGCGCCATCGCCGTTCGCGCGCGTGGAGAGCGCCGGCGCCTTTCTCCGCTCAAAAAACAACGGACCGGCGGCCGCCCAGCCCGCCCCGGCGCCCGGATCGCTTTGACGCTGGCGAGGACAAGGGCGCGACGGAGACTGATCCGCTCTACGCGATGAGGCCCTTCATCGGCGCCGCCGCGGCGCTTTCCGGGAAAATGGTCTCGGCCAGCGTCTTCGGCGACAGGCCGAAGGAGTCGGCGAGGAGGCCCTTCAAGACGCCGCGCAGGTCGGTGGTCGGGTAGAGGTCGCGGCCTTCGTAAAGCCGTTCGGGCCTGAGGCTCGGCCAGTCGGCGACGACGCGTCCGCCGGCCAGCGCGCCGCCGGCGATCAGCGCGGCGGTCGCCGTGCCGTGGTCGGTGCCGTGCGTGCCGTTGACCCGGACCGTGCGGCCGAACTCGGTGACGGCGACGACGACCGTGTCCTTCCAGGCGTCGCCGAGACTGGCGTGGAGCGCGTCGAAGGCGGCGTCGAGGCCCTGAAGCCTCTGCGCCAGCAGGCCCTGCGCCGCGCCTTCGTTCTGGTGGGTGTCGAAGCCGTCGAAGGCGAGCGCGGCGATCCGCGGCCCGTCCGGCGCCGCGAGCAACCGCCCCGCGCCCGCCGCCGCGAGGCGCATCGGTTCGACCGGGCCGCCGCCGGGCTTTTTCATCGGCCCCTCCGCGTCACGCTGTTCGGAGGCGACTTTTTCAGCGGCGACGGCGGCGTGAAGCCGCTCGCCGAGCAAGGCGTCGCTATGAGCGTAGAGATCGAGCACGCGCTGGGTGAGATCGGCCCCGGCCGGCGCCAAGCCGCCCGGCGGCGCCCAGCCGAGCGCCGGCGCCGGGCCGCGGATGACGAGCGGCGCGGTCGCGCCGACGGCGACCCCGCGCAACGACCCCTTGCCCCCGCCCGGGAGGGCGGCGAGCGTGCGGTTGAGCCACCCGCTCTCGGTCCGGCCCGGACCGGGATTGCCGCTTTCGAGCACGTCCTGGCCGTCGAAATGCGAGCGGTCGCGGTAGCCGGTCGCCACCGCATGGACGACCGTCGCCTGTTTGGCGTCATAGAGCCGCTTGAAGGCGGCGAGCGACGGATGCAGGCCGAACGCGCCGTCAACCGGCAGCGCGGCGCGATCGCCCGAAGCGGCGAAGGCGAGATCGCCGTGCAGCGTCGCATAATCCGGATCGCCGATCGGCGGGACGGCGGACAGGCCGTCCATCGCTCCGCGCAAAATGATGACGACGAAGCGCGGGTCGCGCGCCCCGGCTGCGCTTGCCGCCGCGGGCAGAAAGCCGAACCCGCACAGGGCGCCGAAGGCGCTCGCGGCTCGGACGAATCCGCGGCGCGAGAGAGCGGGGTCGAACGGGTCGCGGACCATGGGTCATCTCCTCTGGAACTCGGGCGCCATGAACAGGAGCGCCAGCGCCTGCTCGCGCGATTCCGCACGCTCAATCGTCTGGACGGTGTCCGGCGACGCCGTCTCGCCGAGCGCCGTCTTCAGGGCCGGGAGCGGCTCGGCGGCGCCGCGCATCCGCTGGCCCATGGCCCAGGCGATATCGAGCCGCGCCTTCATGCCTTCAGGCGAGGCCCAGGAGTCGCTGACGTCGGAAAAGCCGTTCGGGCCGGACGGCTGCCACAACGGCATCCCCATGAGACCCAGCGCCGGCAGATAAAACCCCGGGTCGTGCGGCTGAAAGCTGGTCGCCCGCGCCGCGCCGACGACGAATTCGAGCGGCGTTCGGATCTTGTTGCGTTGCGGGGTCCAGGCGCGGTCGTCGGATACGAACGCGGAGACGACGACTGCGAGATCGCCGTCGCTGTCCCGAAACTTCCGCGCGAGCGTTGCAACGAGATCGGACGGCGGGTCGTCGGCGACGAAATGGCGCACGAGCTTCATCGCGATGTGCTTCGCCGTCGCGGGATGCCGGGCAAGATCGTCGAGGACCGCGCGCCCCTGCTCGACGCCGGCGTCCGGATAGGTCCTGCCGAGGATTTTTCGCGCGCCCGGCTCGTGCCAGTTGGGCGTGAAGGCGAAGGCGCCGGGCGCGCCGCTCTCGCTGTTCGGCCCCGACACGCTCCAGCCGGTGATGGCGCGGGCGAACTCTGTGACGTCTGCCTGCGTATAGCCGGAGCCGACGCCGAGCGTGTGCAGCTCCATGATCTCGCGCGCCAGGTTCTCGTTGAGCCCCTTGCCGGCGAACCTGCCCGGCGCGGCGTTCGGACCGATCGAGTTCTGGTTGTCGAGGAAGAGGATCATCGCCGGGTGCGATTCTGCCGCGCTGAGCAGCGTGGAGAACTTGCCGAGCACGTTGGGACGGATCGCCTCGCGCTCGAAGGGACCCGCGGCGGCGCGCAGCTCTCCGCTCTTGGCGACGGAGACGGCGAAATGGTTCGACCAGAAGGCGACCAGCCGCTCGACCAGGCCCGCGCGCGCCTCGAGCTGTTTTTCGAGCCGAGCCTCGGCTTCAGCAAGAAACTGCGCCTGCTGGACCGGCGGCTTCCTCGGCGGTTCGGCCGTCGCCGGCTCGGGTTTGGCGGGCTCAGCCATCATCGAGCCTGCGGACGGCGCCATCGGGGGAGCGGATGACGGGCTCAACGAAGGACCGCGGGATGGCGTCATGGCGGAGACGACCGGCGGGGTCGGAGTCAGCGCCGCTGTCTGCATCGCGGCAGCGGCCATCTTGGCGCGCTCCTCGCGGACGCGTTCCTGTTGGAGGTAGTAGGCTTGCAGGGCCTCGGTTCCTGAGGGCGGAGCGCGGTCGCGGATCAGCGCGACATTGGCGGTCCACAGTTCTTCGAGGAGAAAGCCGCGCGGATCGCCGGCGGCTTCGGCGAGACTGCCCGGCCGCGCTCCGAGCCCGAACCGGTTGAACGCCGTGACCGCGGCGGCGTCATTGGCCCCGATCGCCATCTTTGTAAAACCTCGCGCAACAGACCGAGCCGGGTTTCCTGAACGATTAAAGCACCGGAAGAATGAGCCGCGCGTGAACCAATCGTGGCCACATTCGGAATCTGGCGCGCGGACCCGAGGCGGGGGGCTTTTCTCGGACGGCCGACCTTACTCCGCCGCGGCGGCGGCCCCTTCCTCCCGCGCCGGGGCCTTCATCGCCAGCGCCGCGCCGGCGTCGGGCTTCAGCGTCGCAAAGATCAGCGTGGACAGGCTGGAAATGACGGCCACCGCCACGAAGGAGAGCGAAAGATCGCGCGCAACGAGCGTCTCATCGCCGAAGCCGACCTGGATAAGCTGAATGCAGACGGCCGCCACCGCGACGCCGACCGCGCCGGACATCTGCTGCGACACGCTGGCGAAGCTGGTGGCCCGACTCATGCCGGGCGTATCGATGTCGGCGTAGGAAATGGCGTTGAGCGCGGTGAATTCGAGCGAGCGGAAGTATCCGCCGGCGAGCAGCGCCAAAAAGATCAGCCAGTGCGGCGTCATTGGCGTGAACAGCGCGTAAGACGCCATGAACGCGCCGGAGATCAGCGCGTTGACCACCAGCGTCCGGCGGAAGCCGAACCAGCGCAGCGCTGTCGAGGCGGTGAACTTCATCGCCATCGCGCCGACGGCGGTGGCGAAGGTCAGCGAGCCGGATGCGAACGGCGTGAGGCCGAAGCCAAGCTGCAGCAGCAGCGGCAGCAGGAAGGGCAGGGCGCCGATGCCGATGCGGAAGATCAGCCCTCCGACGACGCCGGAAAAGAAGGTCGGAATCTGGAGGAGCTTGAGGTCGAGGATGGCGTCCTCGTTGCCGCCGGCGTGACGGACATAAAGCCCAAGCAGAACAAGGCTCACGGCGATCTGCGCGGCGACCTCCAGCCCCGGCGCCATGCCGCGCCCGATCAGCGAAAGGCCGGAGATCAGGCCCAAAAGGCCGGCGCCGGACAGGAGGAAACCTTTGAAGTCGAAGCGCGGCACGTCCACCTCGCGCAGATTGGCGATGAACCTGAGCGACAGGGCGACGCCGAGCACGCCGATCGGGACGTTGACCCAGAAGATCCAGCGCCAGTTGAAATATGTGGTGATGAACCCGCCGAGCGGCGGCCCCGCGACCGGCCCGAGCAGCGCCGGCACGGTCAGATACGCGAGCGCGTCGACGAGGTCGCTCTTCTCGACGCTGCGCAAGAGCACGAGGCGTCCGACCGGGACCATCATCGCGCCGCCGAGGCCCTGGAAGACGCGCGCGGCGATCAGGGTGTCGAGCGAGTTCGACGCGCCGCAGCAGATCGAGCCGAGGGTGAAAACGACGATGGCGGAGCAGAAGACCGTGCGCGCCCCGAACCGGTCGGCGACCCAGCCGGACGCGGGTATGAACACCGCCAGCGTCAGCATGTAGGACGTCAGGGCGAGCTTGAGGACGATCGGGTCCTGATGGAGGTCGTGCGCGATCGCCGGCAGCGAAGTCGAGATCACCGTGCCGTCCATGTTCTCCATGAACAGGGCGGTGGCGACGATGAGGGCGGTGAGCAGGGCTGGGCGCATGGAAAGCCGCGTCCTTTTGGCGCCGCGTCCGGGTCATCGCAAGGTGGAGATGGGGTCGTGTGGTCACAATGGTTTGAAGGCGCCCTCGGTGGAGGCGGATTCCGGCCGCCTCGTGCGCGCCGCGCGCCCCGTCACCACCATTCCGACACGACGTCATTGCGGCGTCGTACAAATGTTGCTACCGTTAAGTTTCCGGGGAGATTGTGGGGGCGTTCCGGAATTTCCGGCGGCCGCGCGATCGCGGAACGATCA